>NZ_JAKNEQ010000004.1:0-161015 GCF_022137125.1 Streptococcus mitis
AACCCGTGTTACCGCCGTGAAAAGGCGGTGTCTTAACCCCTTGACCAACGGACCTGAGTTGTTATTTTCAACTCTTACTATTATACCGGCTTTTTCTTTTTTGTCAACATCTTTTTCTAATTTTTTTCATTTTTTTTGCATAGCTTCCTACCGGGTTCGGATATCAAACTCTTTAAACACAATACGTAAGTCTCTTAACACTCTTTGACGTCCTCGGAAACATTCATTTCTTAAGACGCGTTCTAACTCTTCTTGTTGCTCTTTACTTTGTTTGTTTCTATAATCTCTTAGTGTTTCATGAAAGAGATAGTAATCATCCAGCCAGAGACCTCCCTCGCTTATACGATGACTAATTTCACCCACTTCTTCATAAGGTTCTTTATCATATCTACGTTTTTGACTTTCTTGTTTACGGATATAGTCTAAAATTCGATTTCGGAACTTGGTTTTGAAATATTTCCTTAAACGAGGGATATCTTCTACCAAACCTTCTTCTCTACTGATTAATTCATGTAAGCAGATCATTCCCTCTTGATCCCAATCCGATAGCTCCCATAAATGAAGGTAATATTCATTTCTACACTTATATACAATTCCTTGGACTTCTTTATACAATTCTTTAAGCATAATCTTCCCCTTTCTAGATACAGTTTAACAAATCTAAAAGCTAATTGGGTTCATTTCATCCATTCTGCACCCTTTACCTCCTCAACTGCACAAAAAAGAGAGGATACGCCTCTCTTTGGGTTATTTTTCGTCATTCATTTTTGACTTTACTTCATCATAAGATAGTGCATGAGATTCCTCTTCTACTGTTTCAGGCATCTTTCCTGTTTCGTAAAGAGATTTAATTTGTGTACTATCCAACGTTTCGTATTTCAATAATGCTTCTGCAATCAACTTGTGAGTTTCACGATTTGACTGAATAATTTCAGCAGCTTTATTTCGTGCTTCATTCAATAATGAACGAACCTCTTCGTCAATTTCATAAGCTGTTTGTTCTGAAATTGATTTTTGAGGACTTTGTGCACCAAACATGGCATGATTTCCTTCATATTGAACTGGACCAAGTTTTTCACTCATCCCGTACTCTGTAACCATTGCACGCGCCATTTGTGTCGCTTGTTCAAAGTCGTTTGAAGCTCCTGTAGTTTGGACGTTAAAGATAATTTCTTCAGCTACACGTCCACCCATCAAGCCAGCCAATTGCTCTTTCATATCTTCTTTAGATAGAAGCATTTGATCTTCCTTAGGAAGTGCAATCATGTAACCACCTGCACGACCTCTTGGTACAATTGTAACCTTATGAACAACACGGGCATTCGATAAGACTAGACCAACAATGGTATGTCCTGCCTCATGGTAAGCAACCAATTCACGTTCTTTTTGTGAAACTGTCTTATCTTTCTTAGAAGGTCCAGCAATAACTCTATCTTCTGCTTCATCAATATCAGAAGCATCAATTATCGATTTATTGCGACGAGCAGCAACTAGAGCCGCTTCATTCAATACATTCTCTAAATCAGCACCAACAAAACCTGGAGTTTGTTGAGCTACTAATTTCAAATCAACATCTTCTGCTAAAGGCTTGTTCTTAGCATGAACTTTCAAGATTGCTTCACGACCTTTAACATCAGGACGGCCAACCAATACTTTTCTATCAAAACGTCCTGGACGCAAAAGGGCAGGGTCAAGTACATCTGAACGGTTTGTCGCAGCGATGACAATAATCCCTTCATTACCCTCAAAACCATCCATCTCAATCAAAAGTTGGTTCAAGGTTTGTTCACGTTCGTCATTACCTCCGCCGAGACCGACTCCACGTTGACGTCCAACAGCATCAATTTCATCAATAAAGATAATAGCTGGTGCTGCTTTTTTTGCATCTTCAAAAAGAGAACGAACACGACTAGCTCCAACTCCGACAAACATTTCTACAAAGTCAGAACCTGAGATACTAAAGAATGGAACACCTGCTTCTCCGGCTACTGCCTTAGCAAGCAAAGTTTTACCTGTTCCCGGAGGTCCCTCCAAAAGAACACCTGCTGGAATACGGGCTCCAAGTTTTGTAAATCGTTTTGGATCTTTTAAGAATTCAACGACTTCAACTAATTCTTGTTTTTCTTCCTCAGCTCCAGCAACATCTGAAAATCTTACTTTAATATCTTCTTTATTTGCAGCTTTAGCCTTGCTACGTCCAAAACTCATTGGGTTACGACTATTATTTCCTCCCATATTTCCCATCATAGAGAATAGGAAGAAGAAAAGAATACCGAATGGCACAATGGATACAAGAATATTAATCCACATACCACTTGAACTTTCATGCTTAACAGTTACTTCCGCTTTATGGTCAGAAGCAAGTTTTTGCAATTCGGATACTGTAGTATCTGAAGGAAGAATAATACTTGAAAATTTCTCTACTGTTATGGCAGAAGGAGAAAAGAACTGAATTCCTGTTTCTTCTTTACTTGTTTTAGGATTTTTATATACACCCGAAACTTCGATAACACTACCATTTGGTTGGTAAGTCAATTCTTTTACATTGTCATCGGTAATTTCTTTTACCAATTCTGTATAATTAATTTGCTCACTTTTCCCTGCAACACTACCTGTACTAAAATACTGGTAACCTGTAACTAGGAAAAAAATAAGTAATAACCATAGAAAAGGATTTTTAATTAAACCATTATTTTGTTTTTTCATTAAAAATTGTTCTTTCTAATTTGAATACACTTCTTCTTTCAATACTCCAACATAAGGAAGGTTACGATAATTTTCTTTGTAGTCTAAACCATAACCTACTACAAACTCATTTGGGATAGTAAAGCAGGTATAGTCTGCCTCAATTTCTACAACACGTCCTTCTGGTTTATCCAACAAGGTGGCAATGTTAACAGAAGCTGCATCTCTTGCAATAAACATATCTCGCAAATTCTTCAAAGTTTGACCTGTATCGATGATATCTTCTACAAATAGAACATGTCTTCCTTTGATATCTTGAGTCACATCTTGCTTTATATTGATGACACCACTACTTGCTGTCCCACCATGGTAGCTAGAAACCATCATGAAGTCCATTTCAATATGTGTATCAATATGTTTGACCAATTCAGCCATAAAAGGAATAGATCCTTTTAAAATTCCAACTAAAATTGGATTTTTTCCTGCATAGTCTTTAGTGAGTTGAGCACCTAATTTTTTAGCAGCTTCTGTAATTTCATCGTGTGAAACGAGGATTTTTTTAATATCGTTTTCTAACATTTTTTTACCTATCTATTTTTTCTATATAAAGTACAGTGTTCATTATATCATTTTTCGTGTTTTTACTCAAATTACTGGTCGCAATTCCCAAAATTGAGACAATTTCACCAAATTGCTCAATAATCAGAGCTGATTTTCGCTTTTCCATAGGGATTTTCAAATCAATAAATAGACGTCTGAGTTTTTTTCTATGCCCATTTTGAATCAAAAAATCTCCTGTTTTCCGATGACGAATGTGTACTGATGTTTCCCGTGAAACAGGTACCTGCTGAATTAATTCACCATCTAAAGGAAGTCCAAAGGAAAATAAATATCCTTGATAAGATACCTGATTTTGATAGTGTAACACAAGTTCATCTTCCTTTTCATCAGACTGAGGACTGATTTTACAAATCCGAAACTGTTGATACTCTTTTACTAATTCATAACCATTTTTAAGCGGATGACGATACTGGCTTTTAGTTTTTAAAATTTGTCTAACTTCTTCAAACTGAGCTTTTGTAAGATTCAAATCTGGAAAATGATTCAGATAAGTTTGAAGTAAAACTCTTTGTGTCGACTCAGAGTAAGACAATAGCTGATATAAATTTTCTACATCAATATTTTTTGATAATTCAGCTATAGCTAAGTCATAATCTAAAATTTCATTACCGATACTTAAGATTGCATCTCTAAATCTAGGATTTTCTTTTTCTAATTCTGGTAAGTATGAGTTTCGAATACGATTGCGAAAATAATGATTTTCCTTATTTGATGTATCTTCAAAATGAAAAATTGATAGGAAGTCTTTTTTCTGAAAATGCAAGAAGGGACGAATGATTTCTATCTCTCCGACTACTTGCTTCTCCTTAATTCCTGATAGATAGCGCAAACGAGTTCCTCGAATCAAGCGCATCAAAATCGTTTCCACCTGATCATCAGCATGGTGGGCAGTGACTAAGGCTGTCGCACCTGTCTTTTTCATGACCTCTTGAAAAAAATCATAACGAAAATTTCGTGCACGCGCTTCTGAAAATTCTCCTGAAAAATTGCTGATATAAATAGGAAGCTCTGCTTCAGCAGCTAACTTCCTTAATTCCTGTTCTTCCCAATCTGATTCTACTCTCTGCTTATGATTCACATGAGCTAGAATCAATTCAATTTCTAACTCTTTTTGATACGTAGATAACACCTTAAATAGAAACATAGAATCTAATCCACCAGAAAGAGCTAGAACCACCTTAGCATGCTTTTTGAAATATCCCTTCTTGAGAAAATGATTTAAAAAATCTTGTTCCCTCATTTTAGAACCTCATAAACATCTTTGGCTATCTTAGAAATCGTATCATAATCAGAATTTTTAGTGAAAATAGAAAGAATAAATGGAGAATCTGCATAGACAACACCTGTATCATGCTTAAATTCATCCGCATCTCCAATTTTATGAGCTACTTTAACAGAAACACCTTTGGCAATTCTCTCATTATCAAAATCTGTTTTAGTCAAAGACTCCAATACAAATCCATTTTGATTATAAATTGCCTCCATAACCTTCCCAGCCATCTTAGAAGAAATCAATTTTTCTTTGGAATCCCAATCATCTCCCATAATAGCAGACATCTTGGATTTGAATGTGGCATCAGATTGGTTTGAAATGTAATATCCCAATAGATTATGAGCTACATTATCAGATTCTTTTGATACTTTCGTAATTAAATCCTTTAGAGAATACTCTTTATTATCCTCTTTTTTAGGAAGACTACCACTTCCTTCTGGTTTATAGGAACCTGGAAAATCATTGACTGCAGATATGTATTTTACAGTCGTATCTAACTGATAAAGACCTTCATTTATTTTTTCTTGCGTATAATAAAGATAAGGGAGTTTCAAAACACTAGCCGCATACATCTTTTCATCTTGATTGATACCAGCTTCTTTTCCAGTAGTCAGTTGCTTAACATAAATAGAAAATGAATCCTTCTGATATTTTTCCGATAACATTTCTTGGACTTTACTCATCCGATTATCTTCTTCAGAAGTTGATTCTTTAGCTACCCATCCAGCCTGATCAATATGTAGAAATTCTCTTCCTTCTACAAACATGGTCTTATCAATTGATACTTGCGAATAAGCTGATAAGGATGATTTCACTTCTTTTAAGTCATAAGGACTATTGTACAGTTTAAAATCAGATTCTAACCATACTTTTTTTATTGTTGGAGTTACCTCTGATTGATCATATAAAAATCGTTTGTCCGCAGCTATAAATTGATGATTTGATAGCTTAAATACCGGAATTCCTTGTTTATTTAAGTGCCACTCGGTTATTTGAAAACTTGTTTGGGGAGTCAATTTTCCAGATTCCACTACTAAATCTTCATTCGCATAAACAGGAACCTCTCCATAAACCATGGGAGAACTTAATTTTTCTCTAAAATAAATACCAAAGTCAGATTGTGAAAGGTAATAAATTTCTTTCGAAGTATAGACGACTTCTTTTTCTGTGCTAACGACTTTTGAAATAGTCAAAAAACTCGGTAGCAACAAAATAATTAAGAACTTACGCATTCTTCCTTTCCTTTTCTTCTTGTAAACGCAATAATTGATTTTTATCAGCCAACTCTTCTAGTTTTTCATCCGATAGACTCAAAAATTGCTCTATTACATCTAATAAATTTTCCATTTTATCACCTTGGGAGCAAGTCAGGAATCGTATAAACAGCTTCCCGATTCTTAGAATAATAATATTTTGCACGCATGTATTTAGCAGCGTAATCTTCATCTTTCAACTTTGTAGCAAAAGCTGTCTCTTTCTCCTTTTCCTCACTTAAGGTTTGATACTGAGTTTGCAAGTCTGATAACTGTTGACGTCTTTGGAGTAATTGGTGATAACTTTGAGCAAGATTATAAGTTGGTAAAATGAACAATAAAATCATCAAAATAAGAACCCAACCCATGAAACGATTACGTTTTTGTCGTTCTTTCATCAGATAGCGACGACGTTGGTGTTCATTTTGAATAAAAGAATTATTCAATTGTACGATATTTTTAGACATTTTCTTCTACCCGTGTTTCACTGATAATTTCATACATGCCTGCTGCATCTTCTTTTTTTGTACTATCTTTCATCTCCAGTACTTTTACAAGTAGCAACTTATTTCCAAATCGAATTTCAACTTGGTCATTAACTTTCAAATCCGTTGAACTTTTTGCCAAGATTCCATTTACCTTGATTCTACCTTTATCTGCTACTTCTTTTGCGACTGTACGACGCTTGATAATTCTTGATACTTTTAAATATTTGTCTAATCTCATTTTTATTACCTCAAATTATTATTGTACCATTTTTATCCCTTTTATAGAAGAAAAATGTTAAAGGGAAATTGCTTCCTTTGATTCTTTTATCTCTAATAAACTTTCTCCAAAAATGAGCAGACCTTCTAAAATTTCATAGTCCTTCTTGTTTCGGATGTCAAATACAACTTCCATTAATCCCTTATTCTCAGTTATGGCTGCTTTTAAATTCGTTGCAGATAAAGATTTAAAATAATCTTGAGCCAAAAACAATCGCTGAGTGACTTTTTCAAATTGTACTGTAATCTTATTATCTTTTCTTTCCACACGTTGAACAAAGACCTTGTCAAGATAAGACTTAACCAAACCAATCTCTAAAAGATAGGCTACCACGTCTGGGTACTCTCCAAAGCGGTCCATCAACTCTTCTTGTAACTCTTCATAGTTGGCACGGTTGTCAATTTGACGAATTTTCTTGTAAATTTCAATCTTATGTCGTTGATCAGAAATATAGGTATCAGGAAGATAGGCATCAATTTGTAAAATCAACTCAGCATTCCCTTTGGTTCTTGTGTTCCCATTACCATGTCGTTTAGCAATAGCTTCCTCCAATAATTGCGAATACAATTCAAAACCAACAGAATCAATGAAACCAGACTGGGATTTCCCTAAAAGATTTCCTGCTCCGCGAATCGAAAGATCTCGCATTGCAATCTTAAATCCGGAGCCCAATTCTGTAAATCCTTTGATTGCTTCTAATCTCTTTTCAGATACTTCACTGATTGATTTTTCCGGACGATACATGAGATAAGCATAAGCAATACGATTACTACGACCAACTCTTCCTCTTAACTGATACAAGGTTGACAAGCCCATATGGTCCGCATTTTCAATAAATAAAGTATTGGCATTTGGAATGTCCACCCCTGTCTCAATAATGGTAGTTGTCACCAAGATATCATACTGACCTTCAATGAAATCTAGTAGAGTATTTTCTAACTGAATCTCACTCATTTGCCCATGAACATACCCAATTGAAGCCTCTGGAATCAACTCCTGTAATTCTGAAACCTTCTGATCAATTGTGTCAACTTTATTGTAAAGATAGTAAACTTGACCTCCACGGTCCATTTCACGTAAGACAGCATCACGAATCACACTATCATTCTTTTCCAAAACATAGGTCTGAACAGGATAACGATTAGTCGGCGGAGTTTCAATAACAGACAAATCTCTGATTCCCAGCATAGACATGTGAAGGGTACGAGGAATTGGCGTTGCTGTCAAGGTCAGAACATCTACTTGTTTTTTCAGTTCTTTCAAGGTTTCCTTATGCTTGACACCAAATCGCTGCTCCTCATCAATAATCATTAAGCCCAAATCAGCAAACACAACATCTTTTGACAAAACACGATGTGTTCCAATCAGAATATCAACTTGACCCTTTTTCAATTTTTCAAGTGTTTCAGTCTGCTCTTTTTTACTTCTAAAGCGACTCAACACATCAATATTAACTGCAAAATTTTGGAATCGTTCCTTAAAATTCGTATAGTGCTGTTGCGCTAAAACCGTCGTCGGAACTAGAACGACAACCTGTTTGTGATCATTGACTGCCTTAAAGGCTGCACGCATAGCAACTTCAGTCTTTCCAAAACCAACATCCCCAACTAAAAGTCGATCCATTGGTTGAGAAGCCTGCATATCTCTCTTGATTTCCTCAACACTACGAAGTTGATCATCCGTTTCAACATAAGGGAAGGCATCATCAAAAGCATGTTGATCCTCATCATCAGCTGAGAAAGCAAAACCCTTCAACTGGCTGCGCTCAGAATAAAGTTTGATTAAATCGTCAGCTATATCCTCTACCTGGTTCTTAACTTTTTGCTTGGCTTTTTTGAAATGACCGTCATTTAATTTATTGAGTTTAGGAGCTTTACCGTCACTTGAAACGTATTTGGAAAGTAGATGAATCTGTTCCACTGGGATAGAGATTTGATCCCCGTTTTGGTATTGAACACTGACATAATCACGGTGAATCCCTTTGATTTCAATTGTTTCAATCCCTAGATATTGACCAATTCCATGGATATGGTGAACAACGTAATCTCCTTTTTCAAGTTCATTGTAATCTTTTAATCTCTCTGCGTTTGAAACATGTTGTCTTCGAAAACGACGTTTCAATTTCTTTTGAAAAATCTCATGTTCAGTTATCAATAAAACCTTTTCATCTACAAAATGAAAACCATGTCTGAGATTACCCTCAATTAAGTTTACAGATTCTTTACAAACACTTGACTTATCTCTAGAATCCAATTTAATCTGGTATTCCTCTAAAACATCCTCCAATGTTTTACTTCCCATTGAATTGCTAGACTGCAGGATAATAGTATAATCCATTTTTTTGTATCGCTCAATTTCTTCTTTTAGAAAAGAAAATTGATTGAAAAACTCCTGCATAGGATATTGATTAAATTGATAAATTTGGTCAAACTTGAGATTGCCTAACCCCTTTTGCAGATTAGAGAAAAAGGTAACCGGACTCTGCTTTTTATAGATTTGCTCTGTATCTGCAAAATACTGCATCTCAGAAAATGCTTTACTGTTCTGTAATTCTTCTGTAAAGTATTGTGCTAACTCCCTTTCAAAGACTTCATACTGATTCATCAATTTCTGATAATCATCAAAGAATACTGGGGTATCTTTTTCAATATAGTCAAAGACAGTCCATGTCTTTTCATAGCACAAAGATAAAAACTTCCGTGAATCTGAATGTATTTGTTTTTGGTAAAAACTTGAAAGAATTTCTTCTAGATAGGATTTCAAAATCGGTGATAACGTTTTTGAAATTTGTTTTTCTAAAGCTGACTGTCCTCGTTGATAATCCTTTTCTCTCAAAAGCATATCACTAGCTGGAAAGATAGTGAGTTCTGTCTGATTTTCTTTCGATAATTGTGTTTCGACTTCAAATAACCTAATACCATCAATTTCATCACCAAAAAACTCAATTCGGCAAGGTTCTAACTGGGATATTTCAAAAATATCTAAAATATCTCCTCGTATACTAAACTCTCCCTGAGTTTGTACTTGTGTAACTTTTCGATAGCCTATCTCTTTTAACTGATGGATAAGTGCGTGTTGGTCATATTCTTCACCAACTGTTATTTTTACAATACTATCTTTAAATATATTGGGAGACGGTAAAATCAATCGACTTGCTGCGATATTACAAACTAAAATCCCTTTCTTAGATGAATCAGTCAAAAAACGCAAGGCTTCAACCCGTGAAATGATTTTTTCTTGTGAAGACATCAAAAACTCGACCATAGGGGAGTCATCTACCAAAAATGGATAGATAAGTTCCTCACCCAAGACAGATATAAGATCACTAACAAGTCCTTCTGCTCCTCCATAAGTTGACGTCAATAACACAATCTTATCTTCCTGTCTCAAACTACTAGCAATTGCTAAAGCTTTTGTAGAAGTTGACAATCCTAACATTAATTGTCTTTTCTTATCTGTCAGTTTTTGATGCCATTTTTTTATCTGATCATTTTCTGAGAATAAATCTAATAAGGCCACCATTTATCCGTTATACCTCTGCATCGTTTTTTCAAAGTTTTTCTCTTGTAAATAGTAGTTTACAGAATCGTCAACTTTGTCAATAGACTGTAAAATACCAATATAATCATCCTTGTCAAACTTACTCAAAACATGGTTAACAACTGACATTCCATTTTTAGGTCTTCCGATTCCAATCTTAACACGATTAAATGTCTGGGTTCCAATATGTTGAATAATAGACTTGATACCATTATGACCACCTGCGGATCCCTTTGCTCTTAAGCGAATCTTTCCAACTTCCATGTCAAGGTCATCGTAAATGATGAGTAAATCTTCAATATCCAAACCATAATAAGTTAATAAAGCATGAACCGCTTTTCCACTTTCATTCATAAATGTCGTTGGTTTGACAAGATAAATTTTTTCTCCATTTAGGAAAAAGGATGCTAGGTCAGCTTGAAATATTTTATCATGTGTAAAAGTGACATTCTGTTTCTTCGCTAGTTGGTCAATCAACATAAAACCAACATTGTGTTTTGTTTCAAAATATTTATCCCCTGGATTTCCTAATCCTACAAGTAATTTGGTCATTTATTTTTCCTTTCAAAAGCCAAAAGGGTTGGAATTTTTTTCCAACCTAATTGACACTATTCATTAATTTTTTTTAGACATTAAAGCGGAATTCCATAATATCGCCATCTTGAACAATATATTCTTTTCCTTCTTCACGCAAGCGTCCAGCTTCTTTTACAGCCTTTTCAGATCCGTATTTCACTAGATCCTCATATGACATAGTTACTGCACGAATAAATCCTTTTTCAAAGTCTGAGTGGATAATACCAGCTGCTTGAGGAGCCTTCATACCACGTTTAAAGGTCCAAGCGCGAACTTCTTTTTCACCAGCTGTGAAGTAAGTTCCCAATCCAAGTAAGTGGTAAGCTGCACGAGTCAACTTGTCAACGCCTGACTCTGTCAAACCAAGTGCTTCAAGAAACTCTTGCTTATCTTCTTCGTCTAACTCAGAAATTTCTTCCTCAGCACGCGCAGAAATAACGACTACTTCAGCATTTTCTGTCGCTGCGAATTCACGAATTTGTTTAACATAGTCGATAGAGTCAGGTTCTGAAACAACATCCTCATCCACATTGGCAACATAGAGCACTGGTTTAGTCGTCAAAAGGAAGAGACCTTTGACAACTTTTTGTTCTTCATCTGTAAATTCAATAGTTCGAGCTGATTTTCCATCTTCTAGGACTGGTTTAATCTTTTGAAGAACATTAAACTCAGCTACTGATTCTTTATCTTTTTGCGTACGTGCCATCTTTTCTACACGCGCATAACGCTTATTAACTGATTCTAAGTCAGCAAGAATCAACTCCAGGTTAATAGTATCAATATCTGCAAGTGGATCTACAAAGGCGTCTTCACGTCCTTGCTCGCGCATCACATTTTCATCATCAAAAGCACGAACTACGTGAACAATCGCGTCTACTTCACGGATATTAGCCAAGAATTTATTCCCTAGCCCTTCTCCTTTTGAAGCTCCTTTTACAATTCCTGCGATATCTGTAAATTCAAATGTTGTTGGAACTGTCTTTTTAGGAGTGATCATTTCAGTCAATTTTTGTAGGCGTTCATCTGGAACCTCAACCATTCCAACGTTTGGATCAATCGTCGCAAATGGATAGTTTGCAGCCTCTGCTCCTGCTTTTGTAATTGCATTAAATAGTGTTGATTTACCAACGTTTGGCAAACCAACGATACCTGCTGTTAAAGCCATATTTTCTCATTCTCCGTTTTTATTTCAATCCCTAATATTATAACACAAAAAGGGAAAACTTGCTAACCCTCTAACTGAGGGGTTTCAGTCAATAATTTTATTCATTTTTCGATCAAAATCATAGCGCCCCATCATGACAACATGGTCACAATTGCTACATTTAATTTTGATATCTGCTCCTACACGTGTAATTTCCCAACGATTGGCCTTTTTACCTGTTGACTTGATGGTGCAAGCATGTGGTTTTTTCATTTCAACAAAATTTCCAACTTGATACATACTACTCTCCTTTTCTTTTTCGATTATATCATAAAAGAGGCGAGCCAGGCTCAACCTCTTTCACTTAATTTGTACGAACTGGTGTAATGAGCTGCATGAAGTCTTCATCAGTGTCTGCTGGCACAAGAGTAAATGGACGAACAGCTGAGATAAAGCTAATGGTCACCTTTTCGCTATTTAAAGCCTTAAGAGAATCAATCAAGTAAGTTGGGTTGAAACTAATAGTCAAATCTTCACCAGTCACCTGATCAGTATCGATTTCTTCGTTTACTTTACCAACTTCTGGAGAATGAACATGGGCGCTAACAATACCACCTTTAATTTCAAGCTTCACAGTACCATTTTGAGTCGCACTTGATAAAAGGCGAGCACGCTCCATTGACTGACGTAAGTTTACCACATCAAAAGTAATAGTAGTGTTAAAGTCTGTCGGAATCAAGCGATCTGTATCAGGATAGTTACCTTCTAACAAACGAGTATAGAAGCTAATATTTTCGCTTCTAAAGAGGATTTGATTGTTGGCAAAGAAAATCTCTACAGTTTCAATATCGTCTGTAAATACTGCTGAAAATTCGCGTAGAGAACGGCTAGGAATCACGACATCAAAATCATCACTATTTTTTTCAAGAGTCAATTTTTTCTGGCTTAGACGATGAGAGTCTGTTGCAACTGTTTTTAACTCTTTGTGTTGGCTCAATACAAAATGAACACCTGTTAAAATTGGACGACTTTCTTGTGTACTTGCAGCAAAAGCTGTTTCATTGATAATTTTCTTGAGTAATTTTGTTTCAAGAACCAAAGGAGTGCTTGCTGAAATTTCTTGGATTCGTGGATATTGTTCACTATCTTTTCCTTTTAGGGTAATTTCTGATTTACCGCTGGTTAAAACAATTTGATTTTGTTCAATTTCTTTAAAATCAAGAGTCACATCAGGTAGACTAGATACAACATTGATGAAGAAAGAAGCTTCAAGAAGGATCGAACCTAAAGAAGTAATTAACAAACCAGCATCTTCATTTTTTTGAGAAATAAAATTTTCAATTGAAATTTGACCATTTGAACCAATTAAAGTAACACCTTCATTGGTTACGTCAATTTTTACGGTTGATAAAATAGGAATGGCATTTTTAGAGCTAATAGCTCTCTTAGTAGTATTTAAGGCTTGTAGAAATAAATTTTTATTAATTGAAAAATGAATCATGGATTCTCCTTTATTTATTTTTAGTATTAGAAGGATAATAGTAATAATAGGGTCTGTGAAATCTGTGGAAAACAGACTTTAAACAAGTCATATCAAGTTTTTTGGCTTGTTTAAAAAATGTGGATAAAAAAGATAATAAAGTAAAAGTTATCCACAAGTTATTTAATTTTCTTTTTGATGGATTCAATTTCTAAACGTAAATTATCGTCTTCATCAATCAAAGATTTAATTTTGGCATGGGCATGTATGACTGTTGTGTGATCTTTTCCACCAAATTCCTTCCCAATTTTTGGAAGACTATTATCTGTTAATTCTCTAGATAAATACATGGCTACTTGACGGGCCAAAACAATATTTTGAAGGCGTCTGCTTCCCTTCATTTCTTTGACACTAACACCATAGAAGTTCCCTACTTCAGTTTGGATTTTATCAATTGGAATGACGAGGATTTGGCTAACATCTTGTTTTCGAGCTCTAATAGCTTCTGCAGCGATATCGATAGTGATATCCTTAATCTTCTTCACTCTGGCAATTAAAGTGATGTCGTTTATTGCTCCTTCAAGTTCTCGGACGTTTGAATCAAATTGACCAGCTAGGTATTCTAGGGTATCACTTTGGAAATGGTAGTCTAAATTCTCTGTTTTGCTTTGTAAAATGGCAATACGTGTCTCAAAGTCAGGTGGTGTGATGTTTTGCGTCAAGCCCCAGCTAAAGCGCGTGACAAGTCTTTCTTCAAGGCCCTCTAAGTGTTTAGGGCTACGATCACTAGTCAGAACAATTTGTTTTTGATTGTTATGGAGAACATTGAAAGTATTGAAAAATTCTTCCTGAGTTGCAACTTTTTTTCCACTCAGCGATTGAATATCATCAATTAACAAGAGATCGAGGCTACGGTAGGTTTTTTTGAACTTATCCATTTCACCCAGTCTCAGATGTTCAAGAAAGTCGTTTATAAAGCTTTCAGCAGGAATGTACTTAACACGCGCATCAGGAATATTTTTCAAAATCTCATTCCCAATTGCATTGAGTAAGTGAGTCTTACCAAGGCCAGGTCCTCCATAGATAAAAAGAGGATTATAGGTCAAGGCTAAATCTTCAGAAACAGCCAAAGCGGCTGATACTGCCCAAACATTCCCATCCCCTTGAATAAAATTATCAAAGGTATATTTTTCTTTTAATCCAGTATCCGAATAAGGAATAGATGCTAACTTTGGACTATAGTCATAAAGAGTTGAATTTGGAGCTTCTTCAACTTGTGAGACGGTAGTATATTGAGGTTTGATGAAAATATAGTGGGGAGTTATCTCAGCATCATAAATTTCAAATCCAGCAACTACAATAATATCTTTTAGTTGTTTTTCCCAGACCATTTCCATTTCAGATCGTGGTAAAAATATAGTGGCAACATTTTCCTCTACCTTGATGAGTTCAGCTTGAATAGCATAGAAATCATACATGGATCGAGTCAGTCTTTCTTGAGCAAATTCTAATATACGATTCCAAAATTGTTTTTCTTTCAATCCTTTCTCCTCCTTTACTATTTAAAAGTTTAATGCTAGACTTATTTTACCATAGATAGCAAGAATTTTCCACAAGCTGTGAAAAATAATCCACAATGTTATCAAGTTTTATCCACAGCTTGGGGATAAAAGCAGAAACTATTGATTTATTAAGCTTTTTATCAAAAAAATTAGTGGATAACCTTGTGAGATAAAAAAAATAAAAGAACAGCCTTATTTCAGGCTGTTGATAATTCTACTGTATTCTTCTTGATTTGAAAAAGAAATAATGATTTTTCCATTGTCTTTTTTAGACAATTTGATTTCTACATCTAATCCGAGTAGTTTTTTTAACTGTTCTTCTTCATTTTGTATGAAATAATCATTTTTTTTCTTTTTCTTTTGTTTTTTCTCTGTCAGAAGAGCTTCTAACTTCCTTACAGAAATGTCTTCATATATAATCCGTTGAAAGAAATAGTCTTGTTGTTCCTTATTCAAGCCAACTAGAGAACGTGCATGGGCTTGTGATAGTTTGCCATTTTCTACTTCTGAGAGGATATGTTCTGGCAAGGACAGCAAGCGAATAGAGTTGCTGATATATGGACGAGACTTCCCCATTTTATCTGCAATTTCAGCATGGGTAAATCCTTTCTCTACAAGAGATTCATAGGCGCGTGCTTCTTCTATTGGATTTAAATTTTCTCTTTGTAAATTTTCAATGATGGACTGGACCATCATCTCTTGGTCTGAGAGCTGTTTAACAACAGCTGGGATAGACCTTAGACCAGCTAAAAGTGAAGCCCGATAGCGTCTCTCTCCTGCAAGGATTTCATAACCAATAACAGGAGATTGACGAACAATAATCGGTTGAATGACCCCATTTTCTTTGATAGACTGTGCTAGTTCATGTAGTTTTTCTCCATCAAATTCTTTTCGAGGTTGATAGGGATTTTTTTGTATATCCGTGATAGAAATCATTTCAAATTTTTCCATGATTCTACACTAACACATCTTTTCTCTTATGTAAAGCTTTCTTTACATAGATGTTAATTAAGATTCTAAATCACCTGAACTCTTGTCAAGTTTAATAGATGTAGTTTCTTCTTTACCGTTACGATAGTAAGTTATCTTAATGGTGTCTCCGATAGAATGATTGTAAAGAGCACTTTGTAAGTCTGTTGATGAAGCAATGTCTTTGTCATCTACTTTTGTAATAACATCGTATTTTTCAAGGTGACCATTGGCAGGCATATTACTTTGTACAGAACGAACAACGACACCAGATGTTACGTTACTTGGAATATTCAGTCTTCTAAGATCACTTGTATTAATATTTGAGAGATTGACCATTTGAATTCCCAAAGCTGGACGAGTCACTTTTCCGTTCTTTTCTAACTGTTCAATAATATTGATAGCATCATTTGCAGGGATTGCAAAACCAAGACCTTCTACAGATGTTCCTCCATTTGTTGCAATTTTACTTGAGGTAATTCCGATAACCTGTCCTTGAATATTGATTAGTGGGCCACCAGAGTTACCTGGGTTAATAGCAGTATCAGTTTGGATGGCTTTTGTAGAAATGGCTTGTCCATCTTCAGATTTTAAAGATACATTTCGATTAAGACTAGATACAATACCCTGAGTGACAGTATTTGCATATTCAGAACCCAATGGGCTACCAATAGCAATGGCAGTTTCTCCTACGGTTAACTTGCTAGAATCACCAAACTCAGCTACTGTTGTCACTTTTTCTGAAGAGATTTTGACGACAGCAATATCAGAGAAAGTGTCCGCTCCGACAATTTCTCCGGGTACTTTAGTTCCATCTGACAAACGAATATCTACTTTGCTGGCGCCATTTATAACGTGATTATTGGTGACGATGTAAGCTTCTTTGTCATTCTTTTTATAAATAACCCCAGATCCTTCACTAGAGATTTGCTGAGAATCTGTGTCAGTATCATCATTACCAAATACGCTATTTTGTCTGTTTGCTGAATAAGTAATAACTGAAACAACAGCATCTTTTACTTTGTTAACAGCCTGTGTTGTTGAATTTTCATTCTTATAGGCAGTCTGTGTAATAGTACTATTGTTGTTAGAGGTACTTACAGTACTTTTTTGAGTTAGTTGGTTTATTGAAAAGCTACCCAAGGCTCCACTAATAAAGCTAATGACGATAACGACTAATAATTGAAACCCTTTTTTGTAAAATGTTTTTAAATGTTTCATATTTGCCTCCATATTTTTGAATTACTGAAAGTATAAACTGACTAGCTTAATTATAACTTAAACACAAAAAGTTTTTCACAGATTGTGGATAACTTTCAAAAATCTGTGGTTTTCTCGGCTAAAATTAACCTTTTGTTTTGTGAATAAGATGTGAAAAAATAGAGAATATGTTAGAATAGAGTCATGAAAATTAAAGTTGTAACAGTTGGGAAACTGAAAGAAAAGTATTTGAAAGATGGTATTGCAGAGTATTTAAAACGAATTTCTCGATTTGCTAAGCTTGAAATGATTGAGCTAGCAGATGAAAAAACACCAGATAGGGCCAGTGAATCAGAAAATCAAAAGATTTTAGGAATAGAAGGTCAGAGAATTTTATCAAAAGTTGGTGACCGTGATTTCGTGATTGTGTTGGCTATCGAAGGGAGAACTTTCTCCTCAGAAGAATTTAGTAAGCAGCTAGAAGAAGCTTCTATAAAAGGATTTTCTACTCTTACATTTATTATTGGAGGGAGTCTGGGATTAGCACAGGATGTAAAAAAGAGAGCCAATCTCTCTGTTAGTTTTGGCCGTTTAACCTTGCCCCATCAGTTAATGAGACTAGTCCTTGTTGAACAAATCTATCGGGCTTTTACAATACAGCAGGGCTCGCCCTATCATAAATAGAAAATTGACTTTCAATTGAATTTTTGGTAGAATAGCTATATTAGGTCTCATAGCTCAGCTGGATAGAGCATTCGCCTTCTAAGCGAACGGTCGCAGGTTCGAATCCTGCTGGGATCAATATAGTAGCAAAGCTGGGAATTTTCCCGGCTTTTTTCTTAAAAAAGTACACTTGGGGAGAAAAAAATGACAGTTGAGAGAATTTTATCTAAAACGAAATTCCATTTTGTATAATAGTTTTTGTAAGTTAGCTTACAAGAAAAAAACATTTAAGGAGATTTTATTATGAAAAACACAGTTAAATTGGAACAGTTTGTAGCCTTGAAGGAAAAAGACTTGCAGGAGATTCAAGGTGGGGAAAGTAGACTTCCAAAAATCCGCTTTGATTTTATTTTCCCACGAAAAAAGTAATGAAATAAGGGGAAAGAGTAATGAATTTATTTGGAGTTGGGTTAGTTATTGTTTATTTTTTAATTATTAGTCACAGTTACCGTTTAATTTGTAAAGGTCAAATAAATAGAAAAGAACTATACGTTTTTAGTGCTTATATATTACTAACAGAAATAGTACTTGATTTTCCATCATATCTTCTACATTTAGATGACTTAGGGATTGTAAAATTTTTATTTCCTTTGATATTATATTCCTATTTTCGATGGATTAAACAGTATGAGAGGGATAGAGGACTATTCCTAAGTTTACTACTATCTCTTTTATATGAGAGCACTCATAACTTTTTGTCCGTAACTTTATCCTCTCTAACAGGAGACAATTTTGTTTTACAATATTATGAACCATTCTTTTTCCTTGTAACGGTGTTGACTTATGTCGTTATCTTAAAAATCATTCATTATTTCCATTTGGATCTAAACTATTTTGATAAAGACTACCTCTATCCTTTCTTGACAAAAGTATTTTTTGCTTTGCTACTGCTCCATATTGTATCTTTCGTTTCAGATATGGTAAGTACGATTAAACATTTGAATAGTTTTGGAAGTATTTTATCATCTATCGTCTTTATTTCTCTCCTTTTAACCTTTTTTGCAATGAATTCACATAAAGATCAAATGGAGAAAGAGATTGCTTTGAAGCAGAAGAAATTTGAACAGAAACATTTACAAAACTACACAGATGAAATTGTCGGTTTGTATAATGAAATTCGTGGTTTTCGACATGATTATGCTGGGATGCTTGTCAGTATGCAGATGGCAATTGACAGTGGTAATTTACAGGAAATTGACAGAGTTTACAACGAAGTTTTGGTTAAAGCCAATCACAAACTGCGCTCAGATAAGTACACTTACTTTGATTTGAACAACATAGAAGATTCAGCTTTACGAAGTTTGGTTGCTCAGTCCATTGTCTATGCTCGAAATAACGGTGTAGAGTTTACACTGGAAGTAAAAGATATAATTACTAGACTACCAATAGACCTTCTGGATTTAGTTCGTATTATGAGTGTTTTATTGAACAATGCTGTCGAAGGATCGGCTGATAGTTATAAAAAGCAGATGGAAGTAGCAGTTATTAAGATGGAAACTGAAACAGTGATTGTGATTCAGAATTCATGTAAAATGACGATGACTCCTTCAGGAGATCTATTTGCTTTAGGATTCTCTACTAAGGGAAGAAATCGCGGAGTAGGATTAAATAATGTGAAAGAACTACTGGATAAGTACAACAACATTATTTTAGAAACAGAGATGGAAGGCAGTACATTTAGACAAATCATTAGATTTAAGAGGGAATTTGAATGAAAGTTTTAATTTTAGAAGATGTTATTGAACATCAAGTGAGACTAGAGAGAATATTGGATGAAATTTCGAAAGAATCGAATATTCCAATATCATACAAGACAACGGGAAAAGTTCGTGAGTTTAAGGAATATATCGAAAATGATGAAGTAAACCAGCTTTATTTTCTAGATATTGATATTCATGGAATTGAGAAAAAAGGGTTTGAAGTTGCTCAGTTTATTCGTCATCACAATCCTTACGCTATTATCGTCTTTATCACCAGTCGATCAGAGTTTGCGACTCTAACCTATAAATACCAGGTATCAGCCTTAGATTTTGTTGATAAGGATATCAATGATGAGTTGTTTAAGAAGAGAATTGAGCAAAATATCTTCTACACGAAGAGTATGTTACTTGAAAATGAAGATGTTGTAGATTATTTTGACTACAATTACAAGGGAAATGATTTAAAAATTCCTTACCATGATATTTTGTATATTGAAACGACAGGTGTCTCTCATAAATTACGCATTATTGGTAAGAATTTTGCCAAAGAGTTTTACGGTACCATGACAGATATTCAGGAAAAGGACAAACATACTCAGCGATTTTATTCTCCTCATAAGTCATTTTTGGTAAATATAGGCAATATCAGAGAAATTGATCGAAAAAACTTAGAAATTGTTTTCTATGAAGACCATCGTTGTCCTATTTCAAGATTAAAAATTAGAAAATTAAAAGATATTCTAGAGAAAAAATCTCAAAAGTGATTGACAATTAGTAAGAAATTGATATAATGGTTATATCTGCTACAGATAGAAGGTCCGTTGGTCAAGGGGTTAAGACACCGCCTTTTCACGGCGGTAACACGGGTTCGAATCCCGTACGGACTATTTTATCCGCCATAGCTCAGTTGGTAGTAGCGCATGACTGTTAATCATGATGTCGTAGGTTCGAGTCCTACTGGCGGAGTATAGATAAAAGGGAACACAGTGTTGTTCCCTTTTTTGCATCAATTCGTATCACCAAGCATCTTCATGAGGAAGTCTGTTATTTCTTGAGGACTTTCTTTTTTTCCATGTGCAATCCAAGTTTGGCAAACACCAAAAAGTGCGTGAGTTAGATAGATGCTACTGTATTCTAATTCAGTGGTATTGAGATTCAGTTGTATAAATCGTTTTTGTAAATCTGTACTGAGCATGATATGAAGTTTATTTCTTAAGAAATTTTGGATTTCTTTAGTCCCATTTTCAGAAAGAAGGGCAGCTAGAAGTGGTTCTGACTCTAGATATTCAAATACTTCTAGAATAGCATCTCTTTTGTGATGAGCATGTTTTTGAAAAATATATTCAAATGTATGAAATAGCTTGCTTTGATAGTGCTCAATCATATCATACTTATCCTTATAGTGAGTATAGAAGCTGGAACGACTAATTCCAGCTTTTTCTGCTAGCTTGACAGTAGAAATTTGATCAAATGGCTGTTCCATGAGTAATTGTACCATAGCATTTTCAATAGTTCGCTTTGTTTTTAAGCGTTTGTTACTTTCTTGCATACTTCCTCCTTGTGAACAAATTAGACTATGTGTCTAAAAATTGATTTTTTATCTTGTAATTTAGATTTTTTAATGTATAATCTATTATATCAAAATTTTAGACAATATGTTTAAAAAAGGAGAAACTATGTTTAAAGAATGGAAAGCAATTTTTAAAAAACCAACCTTTATTATTGTCATGATAGGAATTTCTCTTATTCCCGCTCTGTACAATATCATATTTTTATCCTCAATGTGGGATCCATATGGTCAAGTGTCTGACTTACCTGTGGCAGTTGTCAATAATGATAAAGAGGCCTCTTATAATGGTAATAGCATGTCTATAGGAAAAGACATGGTGTCTAATTTAGAGCAAAATAAATCATTGGATTTTCATTTTGTAGATGAAGAAGAAGGTAAGAAGGGTCTAGAAAACGGTGATTATTATATGGTAGTCACTTTGCCAAGTGACTTGTCTGAAAAAGCAGCTTCTATTTTAACGGATCACCCTGAGCAAATGCAAATCGATTATCAGACTTCAAGTGGTCATAGCTTTATTGCCGGCAAGATGAGTGATTCTGCAATGACACAATTAAAGCAGAGTGTTTCTACCAATGTAACCGAGACCTATACTAAAGCTTTATTCAACAAAATGGTCGATTTAAAGGATGGTATGAGTCAAGCAGCTTCTGGAAGTGAAAAACTAACTGATGGAGCGAATCAGTTAGTGGCAGGAAGTCAAACATTAACTATTAACCTAAACTCTTTAGCAGCTTCAAGTTTAACATTTTCAAATGGAACGGAGCAGTTTACTAAAGGATTATCCTCTTATGTCTCTGGTGTTGAACAACTTCATCTTGGCTTAGGGAATTTTAATAGTGGTTTAGTTACATATACTGGTGCAGTGAGTCAATTAGATAGTGGGTTAGGTCAATTATCTTCTAAAAGCCCTGAATTAGTGAGGGGAATTAATCAATTATATACTGGTGTAGAATCTTATACTGGCGGTGTTTCTAAGCTCAATGCTGGTCTTAATCAATTTTCATCTGGTGTTAGTGCCTATACAAATGGAGTGGGAAATCTTGCAACAGGTGCTAATCAGTTATCTAATCAATCAGCTACACTTCGAATGGGTGTGGAGCAATTAAGTGAAGGGATTCAACAACTTTCTAGCAAGTTAGATACTTCGTCTGAGCAAAAAGATCAAATTAATAAATTATCTTCTGGTTTGAATCAGTTAAATCAAGCTATTCAAAATATTGATGTTGGAGATACAAAACAATTAGATTCTGTTTTATCAAGTATAGTATCTCTTTCTAATCAAATGTTAGCAAGTGTTCAGTCTGATAAAGCGACTACATTAGCCAATATTCAATCGACAGCAGCTTATCAATCATTGACAAGTGAGCAACAAGCTGAGATAAGCGCTTCTGTATCTCAAAATTCGACTGATAGTATTCAATCGGCTCAGTCAATTGTAGCTTTAGCTCAAGGTTTACAGGGAAGTTTGGAAAACTTACAAAATCAGTCTTTTAATCTTTCGACTTTAAAAAATCAAGCTAATCAAGTATTACCTATCGCTTCTAGTTCTTTGACAGAATTGTCAAGTGGATTAACAGAGATACAAGGAGCTGTTGCTAGCAAATTAGTTCCTGCCAGTCAGTCTATTACATCAGGTGTAAATGCATATACTGCAGGTGTTGATAAAGTTTCTCAAGGCGCAAGTCAACTAAGTGAAAAGAATTCCACCTTGACAGGTAGTTTGGACCAATTAGTTTCAGGCTCAACTACCTTGACACAAAAATCTTCTAACTTGACAGCAGGAGTTGGTCAATTAGTTGAAAAAACTCCAGAATTAGTGTCTGGTATTGAAAAATTATCAACTGGCTCTAACCAATTGAATCAAAAGAGTCAAGAATTGATAGCAGGAGTTGATAAATTGCAATCAGGCTCTAGCCAACTAGCTGACAAATCCAGTCAGTTAATTTCAGGTGCTTCTCAATTAGAAAGTGGAGCTAATAAATTGGCAAATGGAGCTGGGAAACTAGCAGAAGGTGGAACAAAGTTAACTTCTGGCTTGGAAGGTTTACAGACAGGAGTTGCTTCTTTAGGACAAGGATTGAGTAATGCCAGTGATCAACTCAAATCAGCATCTACGGAATCTAAAAATGCAGAGATTTTATCAAATCCTCTCAGTCTTTCCAAAACAGACAATGATCAAGTTCCTGTAAATGGAGTTGCAATGGCTCCTTATATGATATCAGTTGCTCTTTTTGTTGCAGCAATATCAACAAATATGATCTTTGCGAAGCTGCCTTCAGGACGTCATCCAGAGAGCCGTTGGTCTTGGTTGAAATCTAGAGCTGAAATAAATGGTATGATAGCTATTTTAGCAGGGATTTTGGTATATGGAGGAGTTCATCTTATTGGTCTAACTGCTAATCATGAAATGAGAACATTTATTCTCATCATCTTAACAAGTTTAGTATTCATGTCTATGGTTACAGCTTTAACAACATGGAATAGCCGTATAGGAGCTTTCTTCTCTCTTATCTTGCTTTTATTACAGTTAGCATCAAGTGCAGGTACTTACCCACTTGCTTTGACAAATGATTTCTTTAGAGCCATTAATCCTTGGTTACCAATGAGTTATTCAGTTTCTGGATTACGAGAAACAATCTCTATGACAGGAAATATTCATCAGCAAGTCATTTTCCTAGCTGTCATACTAGCTCTATTTACTGGTTTAGGTATGCTAGCCTATCAACCTAAGAAAATGGAAGAATATTAAAAAAATCGACCAATTGGTCGATTTTTTTATGTATTAGATGTCTTTCGTTTGTGATTATAAATTCCAAATAGTAAAAGTGAAGTAAAGGAACAGATTGATCCAGTAATAAAACCATTGGGAATAAAGGAAAGTGTAATAATTTCTTTTCCCTTAGGAACGTCAACTTTCATAAAGCCAGTTTGAGCTTGTTTAATCTCTATTTTCTTACCATCTTGGTAGGCAGACCAACCTTTGTCATAAGGAATGGTGAAAAAAATAGATGTATCTTGTTGGACATCATATGTAGCAAAAACCTTGTTTTTAGAAGTTGATACTGTTACAGGCTGTTCTTTAATTTTTTGAATTGCCTCAGTTAAAGTTTGGGTATCTAAACGATAGAAGGTAGGAGATTCAAATGATACTTGTGAATTTCCAGGGAAACTAACATAAATATTGAAAGTTTTTGTCTCTTTTGTATAACCTAGATTAAAGAAGGAGAAGACATTATCAGTTGTAAAAGTTTTCTTTTCTCCATTTACAAGGATGTCAACCTTTTTTTGTTTGTCATTAGAAAAGTGAAGGTTTGTGAAAGAAAGATAAACTTGGCTGTTTTCTGGCACTTCAATTTGATACTGGATTGCTGCATCCTCAGTTGAAGAACTTGTGACACTAATCAAATCATTAGTATTTTCTGTTTTGTCATAAGGTATTGGAGAAAAATAATCAAAATTGACGTTAGCAAGTTGATTTAAAAACGAGGCCTGATTATCCAAAGTGTGTTCATTGAACTTGACATCATTGTAAACAGATTGACTAGCAAATGCAATCGGAAGAGAGTATTGATTTTCATATAGGGTAAGATTATCTTTTTGATAGATATCTTTAAAACCATACTTATCAATAGGACTGTCTGAGATATTGTACTGGATACCAAATAAACTATCAGCCAAAATACTATTATTTGCATAGCGGAGATTGAGATTAGTCCCAGAGGATTTAAACCCGAGTTTATCCAAAGTAGAGCTTGCTGAACGATTTCGAACAGATGAAAATTGAGAGATTCCATTGTAGTTGAATTTCATACTGTCATTTCCTGTCTGAGTTTGTAGTTTTTCAGTACGAGTAAATTGATTTCCAATATCTGTTGAGAAAGATTCCATAGCTGGGATATCTCGATTATATGAACTTCGAGAAGCAAAACCCCATTCTTTAGCAATTCCGTCCATTTGAGATGAAGCATTTAAACTCATTTCAACCATTATAAATAAAGAGATTAGAATGGCAAATAGATTTACAGAGATAAACTTTTTGATAACTGCAAGGAGTAAAAGCGAATAGACAACCAAAAATTCAAGAGTAAGCAGAATATTCAAATCTGTTAAAAAAGAATAATGCGATTTTAGATAGATGGTAGCTAAAAATCCTGTTACTATAAGAAAAAGCGAAACTAAAAAATTCCAGATTTTAATTTCTTTCAGACGATTTAAGACTTCCGCTGCTGTGTAAATTAACAAGGTAGAGAAAATCCAAGCATAGCGATGTAAAAACATGTTTGGAGTATGCATGCCTTGCCAAAATAAATCAAGAACTTCAATATAAAAGCTTGCAATTAGAAATGTAAAGAAGATTGCATAGATAAGTTTCACGTGAAACTTAATAGATTTCAGCGTAAAAAATAAAATGGTCAAAATAAAGGGAAGTAGTCCAACAAAAATCATTGGGATGGCCCCATACTTTGTTGTATCAAAGGAACCGATGAATTGCTTAGCAAAAAGATCAAGATACCAGCTACTTTCAGTTTGAAACTTTGTAACTTCAGTCAATTTTTCCCCATGTGTCTGTAAATCAAACAGAGTAGGAAGAGTCAGAATCAAACTAGCCATACCAGCTAAAACAGAGGTGATTATGAAATCAAGAAAAGATGATTTTCGGGTTTTAAAGTCCCAAGAAATTTGACAGAGATACCAGAAAATAAGAAACAATGCTGTCATATAGCCAAAATAATAGTTTTGGATAAATAAGATTGACAGACTTGTAAAGTACAATAGGAATTTCTTTTCAG
Source organism: Streptococcus mitis (assembly GCF_022137125.1). GTDB lineage: Bacteria > Bacillota > Bacilli > Lactobacillales > Streptococcaceae > Streptococcus > Streptococcus mitis_CE. Next base: position 25,852 of record NZ_JAKNEQ010000004.1, read on the forward strand.
TGATGAGTAGCTGTAAACCAGTTATAATTAAAGGAATCAAGATAAAAACATCTAGCCAGGTTTTTATCTCTAATTGACTGACAGTGAAACTCATCAGAGCATAGGAAGTAGATAAAGCTAGTTTTAAAGGATTAGGAATCGATTGAAATAATTTATTTAAACTAAAGTAAGTTGACAGTCCAATCAATCCAAATTTTAAGAGAGTTGTCAGATAGACAGCATCTGGCATATTCGACAGATTAAAAAAGTAAACTAGAGGTGAAAGGAAACTTCCCAAGTAATAACTAGATAGGGCATAGAAATTTAATCCGAGGCCACTTGTAAAGGTGTAAAATAGACTACCATTTCCATGTAGGATATTTCGTAAAGCTACATCAAAAATAACGTATTGATGAAAGCCATCTCCTAATAATGGAGATGTATCGCTGTTCCAGTAGATACCTTGAGATAGATATACTCCTGTCATAATCAATAAGGGAATGATGAAAGAAACAAAATAGGTCCAATATGTTTTAAAAAATAATTTCATGTTACCTCATAAAATGTTAGAAAACTCAGCTGGTTAATCCAACTGAGTTTTGAATTTTTTAGTCTTTCCAAAGTTCTTTTACTTTTGCTTGTACTTCTGCATTTTCTAGGAATTCATCATAGGTTTCATCGATACGATCAATGACGCCATTTTTGGACAAGACAATGATATGGTTAGCTAGAGTTTGAATAAACTCGTGGTCATGGCTGGCAAAGATGATTGATTCTTTAAAGTTTTTCAATCCATCATTCAAGCTTGAGATAGATTCCAAGTCCAAGTGATTGGTTGGATCATCAAGTACAAGGACATTTGATTTTAAGAGCATGAGTTTTGAAAGCATGACACGAACTTTTTCTCCCCCTGACAAGACATTTACAGGTTTGTTAACCTCATCTCCAGAGAAGAGCATACGGCCGAGGAAGCCACGTAGGAAAGTATTGTCATCTTCTTCTTTACTTGCGAATTGACGCAACCAGTCAAGAATTGATTCTCCCCCTGCAAAATCTGCCGAGTTATCTTTTGGCAAGTAAGAACGGCTAGTAGTTACTCCCCACTTGACAGTTCCTTCATAGTCAATGTCACCTATGATTGCACGAATTAATGCAGTCGTTTGGATGTCATTTTGTCCAATAAGCGCTGTCTTATCACCTGGACGCAAGATAAAGCTGATATTATCTAAAATAGTCTCACCATCAATCTTTACAGTTAGATTTTCTACTGTCAAGAGATCATTACCAATCTCACGTTCCGCTTTAAAGTTGATAAATGGATATTTACGACTAGATGGTACAATTTCTTCAAGTTCAATCTTATCAAGCATTTTCTTACGTGATGTTGCCTGTCTTGACTTAGAAGCATTAGCAGAGAAACGAGCAACGAACTCTTGTAATTGCTTAATTTTTTCCTCTGCTTTGGCATTACGGTCTGCCAGCAATTTAGCAGCAAGCTCAGAAGATTCCTTCCAGAAGTCATAGTTTCCGACATAGAGCTTGATTTTTCCAAAGTCAAGGTCGGCCATGTGAGTACATACTTTGTTTAAGAAGTGACGGTCGTGGGATACTACGATAACGGTGTTATCAAAATCAATCAAGAAGTCTTCTAGCCATGTAATTGATTGGATATCCAAACCATTGGTCGGCTCGTCCAAAAGAAGAACATCTGGTTTACCAAAAAGTGCTTTGGCGAGGAGAACCTTTACTTTTTCACCGTTGGCCAACTCGCTCATATTTTGATAGTGCAATTCTTCTGGGATATTTAGGTTTTGAAGGAGTTGAGAGGCTTCACTTTCTGCTTCCCATCCTCCAAGCTCGGCAAACTCTCCTTCAAGTTCGGCAGCACGCACTCCATCTTCGTCTGAGAAATCTTCCTTCATGTAGATGGCATCTTTCTCTTTCATGATGCTATAAAGTTTTTCATTTCCCATGATAACAACATCAATGGCACGTTCATCTTCATAGTCAAAGTGATTTTGACGAAGAACAGAGAGACGTTCATCTGGACCAAGAGAGATGTGACCAGTAGTAGGTTCGATATCTCCAGCTAAAATTTTTAAAAAGGTAGATTTTCCGGCACCATTAGCACCGATTAATCCATAAGTATTTCCTTCTGTAAATTTGATATTGACATCATCAAAAAGTTTGCGATCACTAAAACGTAGTGAAACATCAGATACTGTAAGCAATGTTTTTCTCCTATATGTGTAATATATTCATTCTACTAGAAAATACGGAAATATTCAAATTTTTATCTGTCAATTTTATGTAAATTAAATTTACAGCACACTTTACACAAATCCGTAAATAGCAAGGTTGATTTATTTTGATAAATTGCGGTTATTTCATTAAAAAAATGCTATAATTGAAAGGACTATATCGAAGGAGAACAAAATGACTAAACCCATTATTTTAACAGGAGACCGTCCAACAGGAAAATTGCATATTGGGCATTATGTTGGAAGTCTCAAAAATCGAGTATTATTACAGGAAGAGGATAAGTATGACATGTTTGTGTTCTTGGCTGACCAACAAGCTTTGACAGATCATGCCAAAGATCCTCAAACCATTGTAGAGTCTATCGGAAATGTGGCTTTGGATTACCTTGCAGTTGGATTGGATCCAAGTAAGTCAACTATTTTTATTCAAAGCCAGATTCCAGAGTTGGCTGAGTTGTCTATGTATTATATGAATTTAGTGTCATTAGCACGTTTGGAGCGCAATCCAACTGTCAAGACAGAAATTGCTCAGAAGGGATTTGGAGAAAGCATTCCGACAGGATTTTTGGTTTATCCAATTGCACAAGCAGCTGACATCACAGCCTTTAAGGCCAACTATGTTCCTGTTGGGACAGATCAGAAACCAATGATTGAGCAGACTCGTGAAATTGTTCGTTCTTTTAACAATGCATATAACTGTGATGTCTTGGTAGAACCGGAAGGTATTTATCCAGAAAATGAGAGAGCAGGGCGTTTGCCTGGTTTAGATGGAAATGCTAAAATGTCTAAATCACTCAATAATGGTATTTATTTAGCTGATGATGCGGATACTTTGCGTAAAAAAGTAATGAGTATGTATACAGATCCAAATCATATCCGCGTTGAGGATCCAGGTAAAATTGAAGGAAATATGGTTTTCCATTATCTAGATGTTTTTGGTCGTCCAGAAGATGCTCAAGAAATTGCTGACATGAAAGAACATTATCAACGAGGTGGTCTTGGTGATGTGAAGACCAAGCGTTATCTACTTGAAATATTAGAACGTGAACTTGGTCCTATTCGTGAGCGCCGTATTGAATTTGCTAAGGATATGGGAGAAGTTTATAATATGCTTCAAAAAGGTAGTGAAAGAGCGCGTGAAGTTGCAGGTCAAACTCTATCTGAGGTTAAAGGAGCAATGGGACTTCATTACTTTAACTAAGTTTATTTTACAAGAAACTATCATTTCTATCTTGAAGAAAAGATAGTTTTTTATTTACCCCTGTAACATTTGACAAATTTTTATAGAATGGTATGATAGATACAATATAAAAAGAGTCAAGCTCAAAAAGAAAGAAAAGAGGAAACTTCGAATGTCTAATTGGGACACTAAATTTTTGAAAAAAGGTTTTACCTTTGATGATGTATTGCTTATTCCAGCTGAAAGTCATGTGTTGCCTAACGATGCAGATTTAACAACTAAATTGGCAGATAATCTGACTTTAAATATCCCAATTATTACCGCTGCCATGGACACAGTTACAGAGAGTCAAATGGCCATTGCTATTGCTCGTGCAGGTGGTCTCGGAGTTATCCATAAAAACATGTCAATTGCTCAACAAGCAGACGAGGTTCGTAAGGTAAAACGTTCTGAAAATGGAGTTATTATTGATCCCTTCTTCTTGACACCTGAACATACAATTGCTGAAGCAGATGAGCTTATGGGGCGTTACCGCATCAGTGGTGTTCCAGTTGTTGAAACACTTGAAAATCGTAAATTGGTTGGTATTTTGACAAACCGAGATCTTCGTTTTATTTCAGATTATAACCAACCAATCTCAAATCATATGACTAGTGAAAATCTTGTTACTGCTCCTGTGGGTACAGATCTTGCAACAGCTGAGAGCATTCTTCAAGAACACCGTATTGAAAAACTTCCGTTGGTAGATGAAGAAGGTCGTCTTTCTGGTTTGATTACTATCAAAGATATTGAAAAAGTTATTGAGTTTCCAAATGCCGCTAAAGATGAGTTTGGTCGTCTACTAGTTGCAGGTGCAGTAGGTGTTACTTCAGATACATTTGAACGTGCAGAGGCTCTTTTTGAAGCAGGAGCAGATGCGATTGTTATTGATACTGCACATGGTCATTCTGCAGGTGTCTTGCGTAAAATTGCTGAGATTCGTGCTCACTTCCCAGATCGTACTTTGATTGCTGGAAATATTGCAACAGCTGAGGGTGCACGTGCCCTTTATGAAGCAGGTGTAGACGTTGTCAAAGTTGGTATTGGGCCAGGTTCAATCTGTACAACTCGTGTGATTGCTGGTGTCGGTGTTCCGCAAGTAACAGCTATCTATGATGCTGCAGCTGTTGCGCGTGAATATGGTAAAACGATCATTGCTGACGGTGGAATCAAGTATTCTGGAGATATTGTAAAAGCCCTTGCTGCAGGTGGAAATGCTGTTATGCTTGGATCAATGTTTGCTGGAACAGACGAAGCACCAGGTGAAACTGAAATCTTCCAAGGACGTAAATTCAAGACTTACCGTGGTATGGGATCAATCGCAGCAATGAAGAAAGGTTCAAGCGATCGTTATTTCCAAGGTTCTGTCAATGAAGCAAACAAACTTGTTCCAGAAGGAATTGAAGGTCGTGTTGCTTATAAAGGTGCGGCAGCTGATATCGTCTTCCAAATGATTGGAGGTATTCGCTCTGGTATGGGTTACTGTGGTGCAGCTAACCTTAAAGAACTACACGATAATGCTCAATTTATAGAAATGTCTGGTGCTGGTTTGAAAGAGAGCCATCCTCATGATGTACAAATTACTAATGAGGCACCAAATTATTCTATGTAAAAAACAATCAAAAGAACTCCTGCGAAAACAGGAGTTCTTTTACGATGTTGTCAATTTTAATTTACACTAACTTTACCATCCTGAATAGTAAAGATACTTAGATTTTCTGGCAGATTTTGAAGATGATCTAAGCTTGTTGTTGTGATAAAGGTTTGGATTGAATGAGAAATCGTTTCTAATAATTTTAGTTGTCTAGTGTTGTCAAGTTCGCTCATAACATCGTCAAGCAGTAATATTGGAGATTCTGTAGTAATGCTTTCCATTAATTCGATTTCTGCTAATTTTATCGAGAGGACGAGACTACGATGTTGTCCTTGGCTTCCGAAACTAGCATCCATCCCATTTATATAAAAAGAAATGTCATCTCGATGAGGACCGACACCAGTATTCTTTTTAAATAAATCTCTGGACCTACTTTTTTCTAAAGCAATTTTGAAAGATTCGGATAAGTCTTCTTTGTCAGTTGGCTTGACAGAAGATTGATAGGATATTGACAACTCTTCAATCTGATTAGAGAGTTCAAAATGTTTCTTACGACCAAATGATTCTAGTTTTTTTATGAAATCTAAGCGGTGATTCATTACACGACATCCATAATCAACTAGCTGATCATCTAACACAGAAAGGAATGTTTCATCTATTGTTTGAGCTGATTTTAAATAGGTATTTCTTTGCTTAAGAATATGGTTATAATTGGTTAAATCTGATAGATAGATGGGCTTAATTTGCCCAAGCTCCATATCAATGAATTTTCGTCGAACTGAAGGTGCTCCTTTAATTAGTTGTAAATCTTCAGGAGCAAATAGGACAACATTCATGTGTCCTACATAGTCTGAAAGGCGTGCCTGTTTTAAATGATTAACTTTTGTCACACGGCCTTTTTGTGTTAGTTCGATTTCTAGAGGAATGGATCCAGTTTTTTTCTGAACAAGACCTGAAAGATGAAGCTGTTCCTCATCAAAATGAATGAGATTTTTATCTGTTCGAGTTCGATGGCTACGTGTTAAGGCTAAAAAATAGATAGCCTCTAACATATTTGTTTTTCCTTGTGCATTGCGTCCTAAAAAGACATTTAATTTAGGATTAAAGTCTATTTTCGTCTCTTTATAGTTGCGAAAAGTTTTGAGAGATAGGTGTTGTAGCCACATGATTATCTACCAGGGAATCGCGGAGCTTGTTTGCTTTTTGGTGATGAAGTAGGTTTAGAGTTGTCTTTTTTTACTCCCTTATTCATCTCTTTGACGAGTTTAGCGATTCGTTCTTTTTCAACTTTATCAGCCTGGTATTCATCTTGTTCTTCAAAAGTAGGTTGTGTCAACAAGATGTCAATATTCATGTCAGGGATGTCAACTTTATCACCAATACGAAGTTTTTTACCACGACGATTCTCTAATTCCCCATTAAAGTAAACAGAATGTTCAGAGAGAAATGATTTGATAGCTCCTCCGCTATGTGTAATTCCAAGTTCTTTGAGTAGTGCTTGGAGGGTAATAAATTCTTCAAATAATTTGTATTCCATAATTCACCTCAATCTTTGGTATTATACCATATTTTCCTAAAAATAGTGAGAGAAATAGGGAGAAATGTAAGCGATTTTTATTTCAAAAGTATTACAGAGAACAAGAAAATTTCAGGTTTTCGTGATATAATAGAAGTCTGTATATAAGGAGGTAAGTCATGGAGTTAGTGCATGGAATTTCAACACATTTTATCCAATCAAAAAAGTTTAAAACGAACAAAATTACCGTGCGTTTTACCGCTCCATTATCCCTCGATACGATTGCAGGTCGCATGTTGAGTGCGAGTATGCTAGAAACGTCCAACCAGATGTACCCCACTTCTCAAGCTTTGAGAAGACACTTGGCCAGTCTATATGGTACAGATATGTCAACCAATTGTTTTAGAAGAGGGCAAAGTCATATTGTAGACTTGACATTTAACTATGTTCGTGATGAGTTTTTAAGTAAGAAAAATGTGCTAACTTCTCAGGTTTTGGAACTAGTAAAAGAGACTCTTTTCTCACCCGTGGTAGTTGATAATGGATTTGATCCAGCCTTATTTGAAATTGAGAAAAAGCAATTGCTAGCAAGTTTAGCAGCTGATATGAATGATTCTTTTTATTTTGCACATAAAGAATTAGATAAATTATTTTTTTATGATGAACGTCTCCAATTGGAATACAGTGATTTACGAAATCGTATTTTAACTGAAACTCCACAAAGTTCTTCTTCTTGTTTCCAAGAATTTTTGGCCAATGATCGAATAGATTTCTTTTTCTTAGGTGATTTTAATGAGATTGAAATTCAAAATGTATTAGAATCATTTGGTTTTAAAGGTCGAGAAGGAACTGTGAAGGTTCAGTATTGTCAACCTTATTCCAATATTCTGCAAGAGGGTATGATTCGGAAAAATGTGGGACAGTCCATTTTAGAGTTGGGCTATCATTGTCCTTCTGAATATGGTGATGAGCAACATTTACCCATGATTGTAATGAATGGTTTACTTGGTGGATTTGCTCACTCTAAACTATTTACAAATGTCCGTGAAAATGCTGGATTGGCTTATACTATTTCAAGTCAGCTTGATTTGTTTAGTGGATTCTTGAGGATGTATGCTGGCATTGATCGAGAAAATAGGAATCAGGCTAGAAAAATGATGAATAATCAATTACTTGATTTAAAAAAAGGTTATTTTACAGAGCTTGAGCTAGAGCAGACAAAGGAAATGATTCGTCGGTCTTTGTTGCTTTCTCAAGATAATCAAGGTTCATTGATTGAACGTGCTTATCAAAATGCCTTACTTGGAAAATCTTCAGCAGACTTTAAAAGTTGGATTGCAAAACTCGAGCAAGTTGACAAAGAGGCTATTTGTAGAGCAGCTAATAATGTGAAACTACAGGCGATTTACTTTATGGAAGGAATAGAATGACAAAGGTTGTTTTTGAAGAAAAATACTATCCAGCTGTAAAAGAAATGGTTTATCAAACTCGTTTGTCAAATGGATTGACAGTTGCTCTTTTGCCTAAAAAGGAATTTAAAGAGGTTTACGGGAGTGTAACTGTACAGTTTGGTTCGGTAGATACGCTTGTCACAGAAGTTGACGGAGATGTAAAAGAATATCCTGGAGGAATTGCTCATTTTCTTGAACATAAATTATTTGAGAGAGAAGATGCTAGCGATTTGATGTCAGCTTTTACGAGTCTAGGTGCAGATAGTAATGCCTTTACAAGCTTTACAAAAACAAACTATCTTTTTTCAGCAACGGATCATCTCTTAGAGAATGTAAATTTACTTGATGAATTGGTGACATCAGCACATTTTACTGAAGATTCCATTTTAAGAGAGCAGGATATTATCCAGCAAGAACGAGAAATGTATCAAGATGATCCAGATTCGTGTTTATTCTTTTTAACTCTAGCGAATTTGTATCCTGGCACACCTTTAGCAACTGATATAGTTGGAAGTGAGGAGTCCATTTCCCAAATCAATCTAATTAATTTGCAAGAAAATTTTACAAGATTTTACAAACCTGTAAACATGTCTCTGTTTTTAGTTGGTAATTTTGATGTGGATCAAGTACAGGACTATTTTGAAAGAAAAGAACTGGAAGATTTAGATGTTCAGGAAGTAGCAAGAGAAAAGTTTGTTTTACAAGCTGTAAAGCACACAGACAGTATGAGAATGGAAGTGTCTTCTCCCAAACTAGCGATTGGGATTAGAGGTAATCGAGAAGTTGCTGCAGTGGATTGCTATCGACATCATATTTTATTAAAATTATTATTTGCAATGATGTTTGGTTGGACTTCGGATCGTTTTCAGAAATTATATGAATCAGGTAAAATTGATGCGTCCTTATCTCTTGAAGTTGAAGTAACAAGTCGCTTTCATTTTGTTATGTTGACAATGGATACAAAAGAGCCGGTTGCTTTATCTCATCAGTTTAAAAAGGCTATTCGTAATTTCACAAAGGATTTAGATATTACAGAGGATCATTTAGATATTATAAAAAGAGAGATGTTTGGAGAATTTTTCAGTAGCATGAACTCTCTTGAATTTATTGCAACGCAATATGATGCTTTTGGACAGGGTGAGACAATCTTTGATTTTCCGAAAATTTTACAGGAAATTACTTTAGAGGATGTCCTTGATGCTGGATATCATTTAATAGATGATGGTGATATAGTTGATTTTACAATATTCCCATCGTAGTAACTAATCATAATAGACACTAGAAACATAATAGAAACTAGAAAGAAGGAATGACAAGTATGAGGAAAAAAACAATTGGTGAGGTTTTACGTTTAGCTAGAACTAACCAAGGGTTGACTTTAGAAGAATTACATAAAAAAACAGAAATTCAGTTAGATATGTTGGAAGCAATGGAAGCTGATGATTTTGATCAACTTCCTAGTCCATTTTATACTCGTTCTTTTTTGCGTAAGTATGCATGGGCAGTTGAGCTAGATGAGCGAATTGTCTTGGATGCTTATGATTCTGGGAGCATGATTACTTATGAGGAAGTAGATGTTGATGAAGACGAGTTGACAGGCAGGAGACGTTCAAGTAAGAAAAATAAGACATCATTTTTACCTTTATTTTATTTTATACTCTTTGCACTATCGATTGTAATTTTTGTGACTTATTATGTTTGGAATTATATCCAGACTCAACCGGAGCGTTCATCTGCGTCTAGTTATAGTGTAGTCCAAGCAACAAGCTCGACTAGTTCTGCAACTCCATCTTCAACTAGTAGTAGTTCATCAAGTAATTCTTCGAATACTGAACCAGCTATAACGGTATCGGGTGAAGGAAATCGAGTAGAAGTTGCTTATAAAACGAGTAAAGACACTGCAAAATTGCAATTATCAGTGTCAGATGCTAGAAGTTGGGTTAGTGTTTCAGAAAGTGATCTTGAGGGGGGTGTGACTTTATCACCGGATAATAAAAGTGCGGAAACAAGCGTTTCAACTAAAAATCCTGTAATAATTACGTTAGGTGTTGTAAAAGGTGTTGCTTTGACAGTAGATAATCAGACTGTTGATTTATCGAAATTAACAGCTCAGACTGGACAAATCAATGTAACCTTTACTAAAAATTAAGGAAAAACGAATGAAAAAAGAACAAATTCCAAATATCTTAACAATAGGTCGAATTCTTTTTATACCTATTTTTATCTTTATTTTAACAGTAGGAAATTCGATAGAGAGTCATATAGTAGCAGCTATTATCTTTGCGATTGCCAGTATCACAGACTACTTAGATGGATATTTAGCTCGTAAATGGAATGTGGTCAGTAATTTTGGTAAATTTGCAGATCCTATGGCGGATAAGCTACTAGTTATGTCGGCTTTTATTATGCTGATTGAGTTAGGTATGGCTCCGGCTTGGATTGTTGCAATGATTATTTGTCGTGAGTTGGCTGTGACAGGTTTGAGGCTTTTACTGGTTGAAACTGGTGGAACAGTTTTAGCAGCAGCAATGCCTGGAAAAATTAAAACTTTCAGTCAGATGTTTGCGATTATTTTCTTACTATTACATTGGACTTTGCTTGGGCAAATTCTACTTTACGTAGCTTTGTTTTTCACTATCTACTCTGGCTATGATTATTTCAAGGGTAGTGCCTATGTATTTAAAGGGACATTTGGTTCGAAATGAAATCAATAATTGATGTAAAAAATCTTTCTTTTCGCTATAAGGAAAGTCAGGAGTACCATGATGTGAAGGATATTACGTTTCACGTGAAACGTGGAGAATGGCTTTCGATTGTAGGGCATAATGGTAGTGGTAAATCAACGACGGTTCGCTTAATTGATGGCTTACTGGAAGCAGAATCCGGAGAGATTGTAATTGATGGCCAACGGCTGACTGAGGAAAATGTTTGGAATATACGTCGTCAAATCGGTATGGTTTTTCAAAATCCAGACAATCAATTTGTTGGAGCGACTGTTGAAGATGATGTTGCCTTTGGTTTGGAAAATCAGGGACTTTCTCGTCAAGAAATGAAAAAGAGAGTGGAAGAAGCTCTGGATTTGGTTGGCATGTTGGACTTTAAAAAGAGAGAGCCAGCACGTCTATCAGGTGGCCAAAAGCAACGTGTGGCTATTGCAGGTGTTGTAGCCCTAAGACCAGCTATTTTAATCCTAGATGAAGCAACGAGTATGTTGGATCCTGAGGGACGTAGAGAACTGATTGAGACAGTAAAAGGAATTCGAAAAGACTATGATATGACGGTCATTTCCATTACCCATGATTTGGAAGAAGTTGCCATGAGTGATCTTGTATTGGTCATGAAAAAAGGGGAAATTGAATCAACTAGCAGTCCAAGAGAACTTTTCTCTCGAAATGATTTAGATCAAATTGGATTAGACGATCCTTTTGCCAATCAATTAAAACATTCTTTGAGCCAGAATGGCTATGATTTGCCTGAAAATTATTTGACAGAAAGTGAGCTAGAGGATAAACTATGGGCATTGCTCTAGAAAATGTGAGTTTTACATATCAAAAAGGGACTCCCTTAGCTTCAACAGCTTTGTCGGATGTTTCTTTGACGATTGAAGATGGTTCTTATACGGCTTTAATTGGCCACACAGGTAGTGGTAAATCAACTATTTTACAACTCTTAAATGGTTTATTGGTGCCAAGCCAAGGGAGTGTGCGAGTTTTTGATACCTTAATCACTTCGACTTCTAAAAATAAAGATATTCGTCAAATTAGAAAACAGGTTGGCTTGGTATTTCAGTTTGCTGAAAATCAGATTTTTGAAGAAACGGTTTTGAAAGACGTTGCTTTTGGACCGCAAAATTTTGGAGTTTCTGAAGAAGATGCGGAGCAGATTGCTCGTGAGAAACTGGATCTGGTTGGAATTGATGAATCACTTTTTGATCGCAGTCCGTTTGAGCTGTCAGGTGGACAAATGAGACGTGTCGCCATTGCAGGCATACTTGCCATGGAACCAGCCATATTAGTCTTAGATGAGCCCACAGCAGGCCTAGATCCCCTGGGAAGAAAAGAGCTGATGAATTTGTTCAAAAAACTCCACCAGTCAGGGATGACCATTGTCTTGGTAACGCATTTGATGGATGATGTTGCTGAATATGCAAATCAAGTCTATGTGATGGAAAAGGGACATTTAGTTAAGGGTGGTAAACCAAGTGATGTCTTTCAAGATGTTGTCTTTATGGAAGAAGTGCAGTTGGGAGTACCTAAAATTACGGCCTTTTGTAAACGATTGGCTGATAGAGGCGTGTCATTTAAACGATTACCGATTAAGATAGAGGAGTTCAAGGAGTCGCTAAATGGATAGTATGATTTTGGGGCGTTATATCCCAGGGGATTCGATTGTTCACCGATTGGATCCGCGTAGTAAATTACTGGCTATGATGCTACTGATTTTAATTGTTTTTTGGGCTAATAATCCCTTGACGAATCTAATTCTTTTTATAGCGACAGGGATATTTATTGCCTTGTCAGGAGTATCTCTTTCATTTTTTATTCAGGGCTTGAAGTCTATGTTTTTCTTGATTGCCTTCACAACTATTTTCCAACTGTTTTTCATTTCTAATGGGAATGTTTTATTTGAGTTTTCGTTTGTGAGAATAACAGATTATGCTTTGCAACAAGCTGGAATTATCTTTTGTCGCTTTGTATTGATTATTTTCTTTTCTACTTTGTTAACCTTAACGACCATGCCCTTAAGTTTGGCATCAGCTGTCGAAGCTTTATTAGCGCCTTTAAAGCGTGTGAAAGTTCCAGTTCATGAAATTGGTTTGATGCTGTCTATGAGTTTGCGTTTTGTTCCGACCTTAATGGATGATACGACGCGGATTATGAATGCACAGAAAGCGCGTGGAGTGGATTTTGGAGAAGGAAGCATTGTTCAAAAAGTAAAGGCGATGATTCCTATTTTGATTCCTCTTTTTGCGACAAGTTTAAAACGTGCAGATTCCTTGGCTATTGCCATGGAAGCGCGTGGTTATCAGGGTGGAAAAGGTAGAAGTCAATACCGACAATTGAAATGGACTCGAAAGGATACGCTGACCATTCTTGTTATTATCATACTTGGTTGTTGCTTATTTTTCTTAAAATCTTAGTAGCTTTCAGGAATTGATAAAAAGTTACTGTAACAGTTTTTGATATAAAGGTAGGGATATGAACCGTTTTAAAAAATCAAAATATGTCATTATTGTTTTTGTCACTGTTCTGCTTGTGTCAGCTCTCTTAGCGACGACTTATTCAAGTACAGTTGTGACAAAATTAGGAGATGGAATCTCAGTGGTTGATAGGGTTGTGCAAAAACCTTTTCAGTGGTTTGATTCTGTTAAATCAGATTTGGCTCATTTGACACGCACTTATAATGAAAATGAAAGTTTGAAGAAACAGATTTACCAATTAGAAGTTAAATCAAATGAGGCGGAAAGTTTAAAGATGGAAAATGAACAACTGCGCCAATTGCTTGATATGAAGTCCAAATTGCAAGCTACAAAGACTTTGGCAGCAGATGTTATTATGCGTTCTCCAGTATCTTGGAAGCAGGAGTTGACCTTAGATGCAGGCAAATCAAAAGGGGCTTCTGAGAATATGTTAGCAATTGCAAATGGTGGCTTGATTGGGAGTGTCTCAAAAGTAGAGGAGAACTCTACCATGGTCAACCTTCTGACAAATACGGAAAATGCTGATAAGATTTCTGTTAAAATTCAACATGGTTCTACTACAATTTATGGGATTATCGTTGGCTATGACAAGGAAAATGAAGTTCTAAAAATTAGTCAATTAAATAGTAGTAGCGATATTAGTGCGGGAGATAAGGTGATCACTGGTGGATTAGGAAACTTTAACGTTGCTGATATTCCTGTTGGTGAAGTGGTTGCCACAACGCATAGTACGGACTATTTGACACGAGAAGTAACTGTTAAATTGAGTGCAGATACTCATAATGTGAGTGTGATAGAATTAGTGGGGAATTCATAATGAGACAGTTGAAGCGAGTTGGAGTATTTTTATTGCTTCCTTTCTTTGTTCTAATTGATGCCCATATTAGTCAGCTTTTGGGCTCATTATTTCCCCATGTACAGTTGGCTAGTCATTTTCTATTTTTGTTTCTCTTATTTGAGACGATTGAAGTATCAGAGTACTTCTACTTAGCTTATTGTTTTGTAGTGGGTTTGGTCTATGACATCTACTTTTTCCACTTGATAGGGATTGCGACTTTGTTATTCGTCTTATTGGGGGCATTTCTCCATAAATTTAATAGCGTTATTTTATTGAATCGTTGGACGAGAATGTTGGCAATTATTGTCATGACTTTTCTATTTGAGATGGGAGCTTATATACTTGCAATAGTGGTAGGTTTAACTGTGGATAGTATGTCTTTATTTATAGTCTATAGTTTAGTACCATCAATGATTTTGAACCTTATGTGGATGATTATCTTTCAGTTTATTTTTGAAAAATTTTATCTATAAGAAAGAAATAAAAATGTAACAAAGGCGTAATATTCATTAGGCCTTTTTTTGGTATACTAGTAATGTCTTTAAAAGAAGGAGTATCTACGTAATATGAAGAAAAAAATCTTAGCGTCACTTTTATTAAGTACAGTAATGGTTTCTCAAGTAGCTGTTTTAACAACTGCGCATGCAGAAACTACTGATGACAAAATTGCTGCTCAAGATAATAAAATTAGTAACTTAACAGCACAACAACAAGAAGCACAAAAACAAGTTGATCAAGTTCAGGAGCAAGTATCTGCTATTCAAACAGAGCAATCAAACTTGCAATCTGAAAATGATAGACTACAAGCAGAATCTAAAAAGCTTGAGGGTGAAATTACAGAACTTTCTAAGAATATTGTATCTCGCAATGATTCATTACAAAAACAAGCTCGTAGTGCTCAAACAAATGGAGCTGCAACAAATTACATCAATACAATTGTAAACTCAAAATCAATTACAGAAGCTATTTCACGTGTTGCTGCAATGAGTGAAATCGTATCTGCAAACAACAAGATGTTGGAACAACAAAAAGCAGATAAAAAAGCTATTTCTGAAAAACAAGTAGCAAACAATGATGCAATTAATACAGTTATTGCAAATCAGCAAAAACTAGCTGATGATGCTCAATCATTAACTACAAAACAAGCTGAGTTGAAAGCTGCAGAATTGAATCTTGCTGCTGAAAAGGCTACTGCAGAGGATGAAAAAGCAAGTTTACTTGAGAAAAAAGCTGCAGCAGAAGCAGAAGCTAAAGCAGCTGCAGAAGCAGAAGCAGCTTATAAAGCTAAACAAGCAAGTCAACAACAAACAGTAGTTGCTTCTGGAAATACAACTTTTACAGCACAGGTTCAAGCAGTATCTACTACTTCTTCATCAAGTTCATCTGAGTCAAGTTCGTCTGAATCATCTTCAAGCAGTGCTTCAACAGAATCAACAAGCTACACTCCTGCTCCAGTGACACATCGTCCAACATATAGTACAAATGCTTCAAGTTATCCAACTGGTGAGTGTACATGGGGAGCTAAAACATTGGCGCCTTGGGCTGGAGATTACTGGGGTAATGGAGCACAGTGGGCTACAAGTGCAGCTGCAGCAGGATTCCGTACAGGATCTACACCTCAAGTTGGTGCCATTGCATGTTGGAATGATGGTGGATATGGACACGTAGCCGTGGTTACAGCTGTTTCATCATCAACAAGTATCCAAGTATCTGAATCAAACTATGGTGGAAACCGTACAATCGGAAATAAACGTGGATGGTTCAATCCTACTACGACTTCAGAAGGTTTTGTAACATATATCTATCCAAACTAATGAATAAAACGAAGAGGCTCGATTTGAGTCTCTTTTATGATTCATATAGTTACCTTACTTTAAAAATCTGCTAAAATCACTTGAAAATATTGAAAAAGTATGGTAAAATGAAACTTGTCGTGTGAACGATAATACTCATTCTTGATGAATTGTGAAACAGTTGCCTTTGGGTCGTTTTGCGAGTTGAAGTCAAGAAGAGGAAAAAAACAAAAAGGAGAAATACTCATGGCAGTAATTTCAATGAAACAACTTCTTGAGGCTGGTGTACACTTTGGTCACCAAACTCGTCGCTGGAACCCTAAGATGGCTAAGTACATCTTCACTGAGCGTAACGGAATCCACGTTATCGACTTGCAACAAACTGTAAAATACGCTGACCAAGCTTACGATTTCATGCGTGATGCAGCAGCTAACGATGCAGTTGTATTGTTTGTTGGTACTAAGAAACAAGCAGCTGATGCAGTTGCTGAAGAAGCAGTACGTTCAGGTCAATACTTCATCAACCACCGTTGGTTGGGTGGAACTCTTACAAACTGGGGAACAATCCAAAAACGTATCGCTCGTTTGAAAGAAATCAAACGTATGGAAGAAGATGGAACTTTCGAAGTTCTTCCTAAGAAAGAAGTTGCACTTCTTAACAAACAACGTGCACGTCTTGAAAAATTCTTGGGTGGTATCGAAGATATGCCTCGTATCCCAGATGTTATGTACGTAGTTGACCCACATAAAGAGCAAATTGCTGTTAAAGAAGCTAAGAAATTGGGAATCCCAGTTGTAGCCATGGTTGACACAAACACTGATCCAGATGATATCGATGTAATCATTCCAGCTAACGATGATGCTATCCGCGCTGTTAAATTGATCACAGCTAAATTGGCTGACGCTATCATCGAAGGACGTCAAGGTGAAGATGCAGCAGCAGTTGAAGCAGAATTTGCAGCTTCAGAAGCTCAAGCAGATTCAATTGAAGAAATCGTTGAAGTTGTAGAAGGCGACAACGCTTAATTCATATAATTAGTAATTACCTAGGAGGGCGGGGCTTAGCCCGGCTCTCCTATTTTTAAAAAATATAGGAGAATCAAAATGGCAGAAATTACAGCTAAACTTGTAAAAGAGTTGCGTGAAAAATCTGGTGCCGGAGTTATGGACGCTAAAAAAGCGCTTGTAGAAACAGACGGTGACATCGAAAAAGCGATTGAATTGCTTCGTGAAAAAGGTATGGCTAAGGCAGCTAAGAAAGCTGACCGTGTTGCTGCAGAAGGTTTGACTGGTGTTTATGTTAACGGTAATGTTGCAGCAGTTATTGAAGTAAACGCTGAAACTGACTTCGTTGCGAAAAATGCTCAATTCGTTGAATTGGTAAATACTACAGCTAAAGTTATTGCTGAAGGAAAACCTGCTAACAATGAAGAAGCTCTTGCTTTGACAATGCCTTCAGGTGAAACTCTTGAATCTGCATACGTATCTGCAACAGCAACTATCGGAGAAAAAATCTCATTCCGTCGCTTTGCATTGATTGAAAAAACAGACGCACAACACTTTGGAGCATACCAACATAACGGTGGACGTATCGGTGTTATTTCAGTTGTTGAAGGTGGAGACGAAGCACTTGCTAAACAATTGTCAATGCACATCGCAGCGATGAAACCAACAGTTCTTTCTTACAAAGAATTGGATGAGCAATTCGTTAAAGATGAGTTGGCACAATTGAACCACGTTATCGACCAAGATAACGAAAGCCGTGCAATGGTTAACAAACCAGCTCTTCCACACTTGAAGTATGGATCAAAATCTCAATTGACTGATGAAGTGATTGCTCAAGCTGAAGCTGACATCAAAGCTGAGTTGGCTGCAGAAGGTAAACCAGAAAAAATCTGGGACAAAATCATCCCAGGTAAAATGGATCGCTTCATGCTTGACAACACTAAAGTTGACCAAGCTTACACACTTCTTGCACAAGTATACATCATGGATGACAGCAAGACAGTTGAAGCATACCTTGAATCAGTTAACGCTTCAGTAGTTGAGTTCGCTCGCTTTGAAGTTGGTGAAGGTATCGAGAAAGCTGCAAACGACTTTGAAGCTGAAGTTGCAGCTACAATGGCAGCAGCCTTGAATAACTAATAATAAAAAGGAAGCCAAATTGCTTCCTTTTTTCTATGCAGTCGATTTTTATAGGGAGATGTTCCTATTTTTAAGGTATAAATAAAAAGCCCTATAATAAGGGCTAAGTGTATTTAGGAGACTACACTTCAAATTCATAGAGTGCTGTAGAGAGATAACGTTCACCGTTATCTGGTGCTAGAGCAAGAACTTTTTTACCTGTACCTAATTTCTTGGCAACCTCGATGGCTCCGTAGATAGCTGCAGCTGAAGAAATACCAACAAGGAATCCTTCTTTTCCACCAATCTCACGGCCGAGTGCTAGTGCATCGTCTGATGTTACACGAACAATACCATCATAGGCATTTGTATCAAGTGTATCAGGAATAAATCCAGCTGAGATACCTTGAATTTTGTGTGGTCCAGGTTTTTCACCAGATAGAATAGCAGATTCGTCTGCCTCTACTGCAAAAACTTGAATGTTAGAATTTGCTGATTTGAGTGCATGAGAAACACCAGAAATCGTTCCACCGGTACCCACTCCAGCAACAAAGGCATCTAGTCCATCTTTACCGAAAGCAGCTAGTATTTCAGCTCCTGTTGTTCTTTCGTGTACTTCTGGATTAGCTGGATTGTCAAATTGAAGAGGAAGGAAACCATCACGTTCAGCAGCGATTTCTTGAGCTTTAGCAATAGCGCCTTTCATTCCCTCACTACCAGGAGTTAGGACGAGTTCAGCACCATAAGCTTGGATAATCTTACGTCGTTCTACACTCATAGTTTCAGGCATAACGATGACGACTTTATACCCTTTAGCAGCACCTACCCATGAAAGTCCAATACCAGTGTTTCCACTTGTTGCTTCAACAATTGTAGAACCTGGTTTCAGAATACCGTCTTGTTCAGCTTTTTCAATCATGCTAAGAGCAATACGATCTTTTACAGAAGAACCAGGGTTGAATGCTTCAAGCTTTACATAGACGTCCGCAGCCCCTTCTGGCACGATGTTGTTGAGTTTAACAATCGGAGTTTGACCGATTAATTCAGTAATGTTGTTATAAATAGACATATGAATACCTCTTTGTATAAGATATTTCTAGTATAACGCTATCTATACCATTTGTAAAATATAGAAATCCTATCGAAGTGATAGGATTTTTTTATATCACAGGTCTAAGCCGTTAATTTTCAAGCGATTGTGATAAGCTAATTCTAATAAATAGGTGTAAAGTGGAATGATATCCGTTTTCTTAGGGAATTCAAATTTATGAGCATTAAAATGCTCATTGTGTGCTTTTAGAAAGACATTTTCTAAATAAGTAATAGTAATTTCACTATCATCTATACCTGCTCCTGCAGTTTCCATTTCAACGTTAACAATGTTCATCAAAAAGATTGATTTAATAGACATCTTACGACCGGTAGCGCCTTGTTTATCTGTAAAGATAATACGGATATTTGTAAATATAATTGAGTCACGAATCAGTTTATATCCACTTTGAATTTCTTCATTTTCTAGTAGATATTGTCCATATTCTTTGATAAGAGTTTCTTTGTTTTGCTCGCTAAAGTTACCAGCGAGTCCTTGAATGAATTTACCAAATGCCATATTTTTCTCCTTTGTTTACACTAAGTTTACAGGAACTTCAACTTCTCGTAAACCTTGATCAGTTAAAGTGACTTTTCCATTAAAAAACTCTACAAGTGCAGCTTTAATAGTTTCTTTTTCTTCTTTATCAACATAAATCATCGTATCGACTTGATCTGTAAAGTTTGTATCCAGTTCCATGAGATTATATTCCTTAAGGAAGTTACTGTACTCTTGGTACTGAGCGTAAGACATTTGAATAGCAATGCCAGCCTGTTCCTTTATTTCAATGATGCCAATTTCTTTGACAGCTAAGGCAACACTGCCAGCGTAAGCACGAATCAATCCTCCAGCGCCTAGTTTAATGCCACCAAAGTAGCGTGTCACTACCACACAGACATTAGTAAGATTGTGATTTTCTAGTACCCCAAGCATGGGAACGCCAGCAGTCCCACTGGGCTCACCATCATCACTTGTCCGTTTGATTCCACTACGTTCCCCAATAATGAAGGCAGAGCAGTTATGAGTAGCTTTGTAGTGCTCTTTCTTGATGGCAGTAATGAAGTCACGAGCCTCTTCTTCGCTATAAACACGCTTGGCATGACAGATAAAGCGGGATTTTTTGATTTCTTCTTGGACTTGTCCGTCCTCTTTAATTGTTCTAAATTCCATGATTTAATTGTACTAAAAAATCATTTAAAGCGCTAGGTTTTTACGAATAAAGAAGTATGAAAGTAAATCCAAATTATCTCGGTCGCTTGTTTACTGAGAATGAATTAACAGAAGAGGAACGTCAGTTGGCGGAGAAACTTCCAGCAATGAGAAAGGAGAAAGGGAAACTTTTCTGTCAACGTTGTAATAGTACTATTCTAGAAGAATGGTATTTGCCCATCGGTACTTACTATTGTAGGGAGTGTTTACTGATGAAGCGAGTCAGGAGTGATCAATCTTTATACTATTTCCCACAGGAGGATTTTCCGAAGCAAGATGTTCTTAAATGGCGTGGTCAATTAACCCCTTTTCAAGATAAGGTATCACAGGGACTGCTTCAAGCGGTAGACAAGCAAGAGCCAAGCTTGGTTCACGCTGTAACAGGAGCTGGAAAGACAGAAATGATTTATCAAGTAGTAGCTAAAGTGATCAATGCGGGTGGTGCAGTGTGTTTGGCCAGTCCTCGCATAGATGTTTGTTTGGAGCTGTACAAGCGCCTGCAAGATGATTTTGCTTGCAAGATATCTTTACTACACGGAGAATCAGAGCCGTATTTTCGAACACCACTAGTTGTTGCGACGACCCATCAGTTATTGAAGTTTTATCAAGCTTTTGATTTGCTGATAGTGGATGAAGTAGATGCCTTTCCTTATGTTGACAATCCCACGCTTTACCATGCTGTCAAGAATAGTGTAAAGGAGAATGGCTTGAGAATCTTTTTAACAGCAACTTCTACCGATGAGTTAGATAGGAAGGTTCGCATAGGAGAACTAAAACGATTGAGCTTGCCAAGACGATTTCATGGAAATCCGTTGATTATTCCTAAACCTGTCTGGTTATCCGATTTTAATCGCTATTTAGAGAAGAAGTGTTTATCGCCAAAGCTAAAGTCTTATATTGAGAAGCAGAGAAAGACAGCTTATCCGTTACTCATTTTTGCTTCAGAGATTAAGAAAGGGGAACAGTTAAAAGAAATCATACAGGAGCAATTTCCAAATGAGAAAATTGGCTTTGTATCTTCTATCACAGAAAATCGATTAGAGCAGGTACAAGCTTTTCGAAATAGAGAACTGACAATACTTATCAGTACGACGATATTGGAGCGTGGAGTTACCTTCCCTTGTGTGGACGTTTTCGTAGTGGAGGCCAATCATCGTCTGTTTACCAAGTCTAGTTTAATACAGATTGGAGGACGTGTCGGTCGGAGTATGGACAGACCGACAGGAGATTTGCTTTTCTTCCATGACGGGTTAAATACTTCAATCAAAAAGGCAATTAGGGAAATTCAACAGATGAATAAGGAGGCGGGGCTATGAAGTGCTTATTATGTGGGCAGACTATGAAGGCTGTTTTAACTTTCAGTAGTCTCTTAATTCTGAGGAATGATGTCTCCTGTCTTTGTTTAGATTGTGATTCTACTTTTGAGAGGATTGGAGAAGAGAAATGTCCAAACTGTATGAAAACAGGTTTGTCAACGAAGTGTCAAGATTGTCAATTTTGGTGTAAAGAAGGAGTTGAGGTCAGTCATAGAGCGATTTTTACTTACAATCAAGCTATGAAGGATTTTTTCAGTCGGTATAAGTTTGATGGAGACTTCCTTTTAAGAAAAGTTTTTGCTTCAGTTTTAAGTGAGGAGTTAAAAAAGTACAAAGAGTATCAATTTGTTGTCATTCCTCTAAGTCGTGATAGATATGCTGATAGAGGATTTAATCAGGTTGAAAGTTTAGTTGATGCAGCAGGCTTTGCGTATCTGGATTTATTAGAAAAGAGAGAAGAGCGGGCCAGTTCTTCTAAAAGTCGCTCAGAGCGTTTGGAGACAGAATTTCCTTTCTTTATTAAAAGTGGAGTCACTATTCCTAAAAAAATCCTACTTATAGATGACATTTATACTACTGGAACAACTATAAATCGTGTGAAGAAGCTGTTGGAAGAAGCGGGTGCTGAAGATGTAAAAACATTTTCCCTTGTAAGATGAGGAAAAAATTTGCAAAAATAAAATGAAAGCGTTATAATGAAATCAGAAAAACAAAAATGTTTAGAAAGAAGGTACTCATATGATTAAATATAGTATCCGTGGTGAAAACCTAGAAGTAACAGAAGCAATTCGTGATTATGTAGTTTCTAAACTCGAAAAGATCGAAAAGTATTTTCAAGCTGAACAAGAGTTGGATGCTCGAGTAAACTTGAAGGTGTATCGTGAAAAAACGGCTAAAGTGGAGGTGACGATTCCGCTTGGTTCAATTACTCTTCGTGCAGAAGATGTGTCTCAAGATATGTATGGTTCAATTGACCTTGTAACCGATAAAATTGAACGTCAGATTCGTAAAAATAAAACAAAAATCGAGCGTAAAAATAAAAACAAGGTAGCAACTAGTCAATTATTTACAGATGCTTTGGTGGAAGATACAAATGTTGTCCAATCTAGAGTTGTTCGTTCAAAACAAATTGATTTAAAACCAATGGATTTGGAAGAAGCTATTCTACAGATGGATTTGTTGGGACATGATTTCTTTATCTATGTGGATGTTGAAGATCAGACAACCAATGTGATTTATCGTCGTGAAGATGGCGAGATTGGCTTGTTAGAAGTTAAAGAATCTTAATTTCAATATGTGTAAAGGAAGGTTTACTAAATTGTAAACCTCCTTTTTCTTATAATTGATAGAATTACTGATTACACTTTTAAAAAGTCGCTTTTTGGTGGTTATTATGGTATAATGGGTGCCAAGAGGTTTGGAATGAAAAAATTTTATGTAAGTCCTATTTTCCCCTTAATATTAGGAATAGTGGCGTTCGGAGTGCTATCTGTGCAACTTGTTTTTGTAACGAATACACTGGTAACGCTATTTCTTTTGCTACTTATTTTGGGTTCATATATTTTACTATTCATCCATCAGAGAGACTACTACTCAAAGAGTGAAGTAGAACAAATCCAGTATGTAAACCACCAAGCTGAAGATAGTTTGACAACCTTGTTAGAACAGATGCCTGTCGGAGTTATTAAATTAGACTTGTCGTCAGGTGAAGTTGAATGGTTTAATCCTTATGCTGAATTGATTTTGACTAATGAAGTGGGCGAAATTGATGTGGCATTAATTCAAACAATTATCAAGGCTTCTGTGGGGAATCCAGGTTCTTATGCCACCTTGGGTGAGACCCGCTATTCGGTTCATATGGACAAGGTGTCTGGAGTTCTTTACTTCTTTGATGTGTCTGGAGAATACGAAGCGACTGTTGAGTTAGTAACGAGTCGACCTGTGATTGGGATTGTTTCTGTTGACAACTACGATGACTTAGAAGATGAAACATCAGAGTCTGATATCAGTCATATTAATAGTTTTGTAGCCAATTTTGTTTCAGAATTCGCTGGAAAACATGCCATGTTCTCCCGTCGAGTAAGTATGGATCGCTTTTATCTATTTACGGACTACACGGTGCTTGAGGGATTGATGAACGATAAATTTTCTGTTATTGATTCTTTCAGAGAAGAGTCGAAACAGAGACAGTTGCCCTTGACCTTAAGTATGGGATTTTCTTATGGTGATGGAAATCATGATGAAATAGGGAAAGTTGCTTTGCTCAATTTGAACTTGGCTGAAGTGCGTGGTGGCGACCAAGTGGTTGTCAAGGAAAACAACGAAACGAAAAATCCAGTTTATTTTGGTGGTGGATCTGCTGCCTCAATCAAACGTACACGGACCCGTACGCGTGCTATGATGACGGCTATTTCAGATAAGATTCGTAGTGTGGATCAGGTTTTTGTAGTTGGTCACAAAAATCTAGATATGGATGCTCTTGGCTCTGCTGTAGGTATGCAGTTGTTTGCCAGCAATGTGACTCAAAATAGCTATGCTATTTATGATGAAGAACAAATGTCGCCGGATATTGAACGAGCTGTTTCATTCTTAGAAAAAGAAGGAGTTACAAAGTTGTTGTCTGTTAAGGACGCAATGGGGATGGTGACTAATCGTTCTTTGTTGATTCTTGTAGACCATTCAAAGACAGCTTTAACTTTATCAAAAGATTTTTATGATTTATTTACCCAAACCATCGTTATCGACCACCACAGACGGGATCAGGATTTTCCAGATAATGCGGTTATTACTTATATCGAAAGTGGTGCAAGTAGTGCTAGTGAGTTGGTAACGGAATTGATTCAGTTCCAGAATTCTAAGAAAAATCGTTTGAGTCGTATGCAAGCAAGCGTCTTGATGGCTGGTATGATGTTGGATACTAAAAATTTCACCTCGCGAGTGACTAGTCGGACATTTGATGTTGCTAGCTATCTCAGAACGCGCGGAAGTGATAGCATTGCTATCCAAGAAATCGCTGCGACAGATTTTGAAGAATATCGTGAGGTCAATGAACTGATTTTACAAGGGCGTAAATTAGGTTCAGATGTATTGATAGCAGAGGCTACGGACTCGAAATGCTACGATACAGTTGTTATTAGTAAGGCAGCAGATGCCATGTTAGCTATGTCAGGCATTGAAGCGAGTTTTGTTCTTGCGAAGAATACACAAGGATTTATCTCTATCTCAGCTCGAAGTCGTAGTAAAATGAATGTACAACGGATTATGGAAGAGTTAGGAGGTGGAGGCCACTTTAATTTAGCTGCAGCTCAAATTAAAGATTTAACCTTGTCAGAAGCAGGTGAAAAACTGACAGAAATTGTATTAAATGAAATAAAGGAAAAGGAGAAAGAAGAATGAAAGTAATCTTTTTAGCAGATGTTAAAGGAAAAGGTAAAAAAGGCGAAATTAAGGAAGTACCAACAGGGTATGCACAAAACTTTCTTATCAAAAAAAATCTAGCCAAAGAAGCGACTGCTCAAGCGGTAGGTGAGCTTCGTGGTAAACAAAAATCTGAAGAAAAAGCTCACGCTGAGATGATTGCAGAAGCAAAAGCAATTAAAGGCCAACTTGAAGCAGAAGAAACTGTTGTAGAATTCGTTGAAAAAGTTGGTCCAGATGGCCGTACCTTTGGTTCTATTACGAATAAGAAAATTGCAGAAGAATTGCAAAAGCAATTTGGAATTAAGATTGATAAGCGTCATATTCAAGTACAAGCTCCGATTCGAGCAGTTGGTTTGATCGATGTACCAGTGAAAATCTATCAAGATATCACAGGTGTGATCAATCTTCGTGTGAAAGAAGGGTAAATTTACACTTTCTTGACAAGATTGTAAAAGGAAGGGAAGTCTGATGGCAGAAGTAGAAGAGTTACGAGTACAACCTCAAGATATCTTAGCTGAGCAATCCGTTTTAGGGGCTATCTTTATTGACGAGAGTAAGCTTGTTTTTGTGCGAGAATATATTGAGTCTCGGGACTTTTTTAAGTATGCCCATCGTTTGATTTTCCAAGCTATGGTCGATTTATCCGATCGTGGCGATGCTATAGATGCAACAACGGTTCGTACCATTCTTGATAATCAAGGTGATTTACAGAATATTGGTGGCTTGTCTTACCTGGTTGAGATTGTCAATTCTGTGCCAACTTCTGCTAATGCGGAGTATTATGCTAAGATTGTTGCAGAGAAGGCCATGCTACGTCGATTAATCTCCAAGTTGACAGAGTCTGTCAATCAAGCTTACGAGGCTTCGCAACCAGCTGATGAAATCATTGCTCAGGCAGAAAAAGGCCTGATTGATGTCAGCGAAAATGCTAATCGAAGTGGATTTAAGAACATTCGAGATGTGTTGAATATCAACTTTGGAAATCTGGAAACTCGCTCGCAACAAACGACCGATATTACAGGTATTGCGACAGGCTATCGTGACTTGGATCATATGACGACTGGACTTCATGAGGAGGAGTTGATTATCCTAGCAGCCCGTCCAGCGGTTGGTAAGACAGCCTTTGCATTGAATATTGCTCAGAATATTGGGACTAAGTTGGACAAAACGGTTGCTATTTTTTCACTCGAAATGGGTGCGGAAAGTCTAGTGGACCGTATGTTGGCGGCAGAAGGCTTGGTGGAATCGCATTCTATCCGTACGGGTCAATTGACTGATGAGGAGTGGCAAAAATATACCATTGCTCAAGGGAACCTAGCTAATGCAAGTATCTATATCGATGATACGCCAGGGATTCGGATTACAGAGATTCGTTCTCGTTCTCGTAAACTGGCTCAAGAAACTGGAAATCTTGGTTTGATTTTAATAGACTATTTGCAGCTTATCACGGGAACTGGTCGGGAAAATCGTCAACAAGAGGTTTCAGAAATTTCACGTCAGTTGAAAATTTTAGCTAAGGAACTGAAGGTTCCAGTAATCGCTCTAAGTCAGCTTTCTCGTGGTGTAGAACAACGCCAGGATAAGAGACCGGTCTTGTCTGATATTCGTGAATCTGGTTCTATTGAGCAGGACGCTGATATCGTAGCCTTTCTTTATCGCGACGACTACTATGAGCGTGGTGGTGAAGAAGAGGAAGGCATACCAAACAATAAGGTAGAAGTTATTATAGAGAAAAACCGTAGTGGAGCTCGTGGAACGGTGGAATTAATTTTCCAAAAAGAATACAATAAATTTTCAAGTATCTCAAAGAGGGAGGCATAAGATGTCAGATGCATTTACAGATGTAGCCAAGATGAAAAAAATAAAAGAAGAAATCAAGGCACATGAGGGACAAGTCGTAGAAATGACTTTGGAGAATGGTCGTAAGCGCCAAAAAAATAGATTGGGTAAGCTAATTGAGGTTTATCCATCCCTATTTATCGTTGAATTTGGGAACGTTGAAGGAGATA
The DNA here is from genome assembly GCF_022137125.1 of Streptococcus mitis. Classification (GTDB taxonomy): domain Bacteria; phylum Bacillota; class Bacilli; order Lactobacillales; family Streptococcaceae; genus Streptococcus; species Streptococcus mitis_CE. The sequence goes on from NZ_JAKNEQ010000004.1 coordinate 52,871, forward strand.
AACAAGCTAATGTTTACGTTGAATCCTTTACTTACTCAGATATCCTTACAGAAAAGAATTTGATTCATTATCTTGACTAAAGTGAGAAATTTTCTCACTTTTTCTTTTTTTCTCCGAATAATTTAAGTGAAGGCAATCTTCGATTTATACTCTTCGAAAATCAAATTCAAACCACGTCAGCTTCGCCTTGCCATACTCAAGTATAGCCTGCGCCTAGCTTCCTAGTTTGATCTTTAATTTTCATTGAGTACTATATTATTTTCAAGGAGGAAGAATGAAAATTTCACCATTTACAGTAACAGAGACAGGGTTTTCTTTTAGAAAATCAGTTAAAAAGGTTGTTCCCTTTTTAGTAGTAGGATTGATGTTAGCAGCGGGTAATAGTGTATATGCCTATTCCGGAGGAAATGGATCGATTGCGCGTGGGGATGATTATCCTGCTCATTATAAAAATGGGAGCCAGGAGATTGATAAGTGGCGCATGTATTCTCGTCAGTGTACTTCTTTTGCAGCCTTTCGTTTGAGTAATGTCAATGGTTTTGAGATTCCGGCGGCTTATGGGAATGCGAATGAATGGGGCTATCGTGCTCGTCGTGAAGGCTATCGTGTCGATAATAGACCAGCGATTGGCTCCATTGCTTGGTCGACTGCAGGAACTTATGGTCATGTTGCTTGGGTGTCAAATGTAATAGGAGATGAGATTGAGATTGAAGAATACAATTATGGAATAAGGGAATCTTACAATAAGCGCGTCGTGAAGGCGAATACTATGACTGGCTTTATTCATTTTAAAGATTTAGCTGGTGGCAGTGTTGGGAATAGTCAATCTTCAGTTTCAACAGGAGGAACACATTATTTTAAGACTAAGGCTGCTATCAAAAATCAACCTCTAGCTAGCGCAACTGTGATTGATTATTATTATCCTGGGGAGAATGTTCATTATGATCAAATTCTCGAAAAAGATGGATACAAGTGGTTGAGTTATACGGCTTATAACGGAAGTCGTCGCTATATCCAGCTAGAGGGAGTGACTTCTTCACAGAATTATCAGAATCAATCAGGGAATAGCTCTAACTATGGATCCAATAACAGTTCAACTGTCGGTTGGAAGAAAATAAATGGTAGTTGGTACCATTTCAAATCAAATGGTTCTAAATCAACGGGATGGCTGAAAGATGGTTCTAGCTGGTATTATTTGAAATCATCTGGTGAAATGCAGACAGGATGGTTAAAGGAAAATGGTCTGTGGTATTATCTGGATAGTTCAGGGGCAATGAAAACAGGTTGGTACCAAGTCTCTGGTAAATGGTATTATTCTTACTCTTCAGGCGCATTAGCTGTCAATACAACGGTCGATGGCTACAGAGTAAACAGTGATGGAGAACGAATATAGAAAATGGGAGTAGGAAATTTTTCCTACTCTTTTCTGTAAGCAGTTTCCTTGACATTTTTTTTGTTTTGCGCTATCATATGTCCATATAATATATGGGAGTCTGTGTACAGTCTGAGAGGAAGTGTTAAACTTCGACCGCACCTGATCTGGGTAATGCCAGCGTAGGGAACGATACTTAGTCTAATTTTGCACCTTTTCCATGTATGGTAAAGGTTTTTCTTTTTGTTAAAGGAAAACGAGAAGAGGAGGTTGTTATGAAAGCAAGCATTGCCTTGCAAGTTTTACCCCTATCACAGGGGATTGATCGAATTGCTGTTATTGATCAGGTCATTGCTTATCTACAAGCTCAAGAAGTAACCATGGTGGTGACACCATTTGAAACGGTCTTGGAAGGGGAGTTTGATGAGCTCATGCGCATTCTAAAAGAAGCGCTGAAAGTGGCAGGTCAGGAGGCAGATAATGTTTTTGCCAATGTCAAAATAAATGTAGGAGAGATTTTAAGTATTGATGAGAAACTTGAAAAGTATACTGAGACGACACATTAGTCTATTGGGCTTTCTAGGAGTCTTGTCAATTTGGCAGTTAGCAGGTTTTCTTAAACTGCTCCCCAAGTTTATCCTGCCGACACCTCTTGAAATTCTCCAGTCCTTTGTTCGTGACAGAGAATTTCTCTGGCACCATAGCTGGGCGACCTTGAGAGTGGCTTTACTGGGGCTGGTTTTGGGAGTCTTGATTGCCTGTCTTATGGCGGTGCTTATGGACAGTCTCTCTTGGATCAATGATTTGATCTATCCCATGATGGTGGTTGTTCAGACCATTCCGACCATTGCAATAGCTCCTATCTTAGTCTTGTGGTTAGGTTATGGGATTTTGCCCAAGATAGTCTTGATTATCCTAACGACAACCTTCCCTATCATCGTTAGCATTTTGGACGGTTTTAGGCATTGTGACAAGGATATGCTGACCTTGTTTAGTCTAATGCGAGCGAGACCTTGGCAAATCCTGTGGCATTTTAAAATTCCAGTCAGCCTGCCCTACTTTTATGCAGGTCTGAGAGTTAGTGTTTCCTACGCCTTTATCACAACAGTGGTATCTGAGTGGTTGGGAGGCTTTGAAGGACTAGGTGTCTACATGATTCAGTCCAAGAAACTGTTTCAGTATGATACCATGTTTGCCATTATTATTCTGGTATCGATTATCAGCCTTCTCGGTATGAAGTTGGTCGATATTAGTGAAAAATATGTTATTAAATGGAAACGTTCGTAGAATAAGAAGGTTTCAAAAAAGAAAAGAGGAAATTAAAATGAAAAAAACATGGAAAGTGTTTTTAACTGTTTTAACAGCTCTTGTAGCTGTTGTGCTTGTGGCCTGTGGTCAAGGAACTGCTTCTAAGGATAATAAGGAAGCAGAACTCAAGAAGATTGACTTTATCCTAGACTGGACGCCAAATACCAACCACACAGGGCTTTATGTTGCTAAGGAAAAAGGTTATTTCAAAGAAGCTGGAGTGGATGTTGATTTGAAATTGCCACCAGAAGAAAGTTCTTCTGACTTGGTTATTAACGGTAAGGCACCATTTGCAGTCTATTTCCAAGACTATATGGCTAAAAAATTGGAAAAAGGAGCAGGAATTACTGCCGTTGCAGCTATTGTTGAACACAATACATCAGGAATCATCTCTCGTAAATCTGACAATGTAAGCAGTCCAAAGGACTTGGTTGGTAAAAAATACGGGACATGGAATGACCCAACTGAACTTGCTATGTTGAAAACCTTGGTAGAATCTCAAGGTGGAGACTTTGAGAAGGTTGAAAAAGTACCAAATAACGACTCAAACTCAATCACACCGATTGCCAATGGCGTCTTTGATACTGCTTGGATCTACTACGGTTGGGATGGTATCCTTGCTAAATCACAAGGTGTAGATGCTAACTTCATGTACTTGAAAGACTATGTCAAGGAGTTTGACTACTATTCACCAGTTATCATCGCAAACAACGACTACCTTAAAGACAACAAAGAAGAAGCTCGTAAAGTCATCCAAGCTATCAAAAAAGGCTACCAATATGCTATGGAGCATCCAGAGGAAGCAGCTGATATCCTCATCAAAAATGCACCTGAACTCAAGGAAAAACGTGACTTTGTCATCGAATCTCAAAAATACTTGTCAAAAGAATACGCAAGCGACAAGGAAAAATGGGGGCAATTTGATGCAGCTCGCTGGAATGCCTTCTACAAATGGGATAAAGAAAATGGTATCCTTAAAGAAGATTTGACAGACAAAGGCTTCACCAACGAATTTGTGAAATAATGACAGAAATTAGACTAGAACACGTCAGTTATGCCTATGGTCAGGAGAGGATTTTAGAGGACATCAATCTGAAAGTCACTTCAGGTGAAGTGGTTTCTATCCTAGGCCCAAGTGGTGTTGGTAAGACTACGCTTTTCAACTTAATTGCGGGGATTTTAGAAGTTCAGTCAGGGAGAATTGTCCTTGATGGTGAAGAAAATCCCAAGGGGCGCGTGAGTTATATGTTACAAAAGGATCTGCTCTTGGAGCACAAGACGGTGCTTGGTAATATCATTCTGCCCCTCTTGATTCAAAAGGTGGATAAGGCAGAAGCTATTGCTCGCGCAGATGAAATTCTTGCGACCTTCCAGTTGACAGCTGTAAGAGATAAATACCCTCATGAACTCAGTGGTGGGATGCGTCAGCGTGTAGCTTTACTCCGAACCTATCTTTTCGGGCACAAGCTCTTTCTCTTGGATGAGGCTTTTAGCGCCTTGGATGAGATGACCAAGATGGAACTCCACGCTTGGTACCTTGAGATTCACAAGCAGTTGCAGCTAACAACCTTGATCATCACGCATAGTATCGAGGAGGCCCTCAGTCTCAGCGACCGCATCTATATCTTGAAAAATCGTCCTGGGCAGATTGTTTCAGAAATTAAACTAGATTGGTCTGAAGATGAGGACAAAGAAGTCCAAAAGATTGCCTATAAACGTCAAATTTTGGTAGAATTAGGCTTAGATAAGTAGAAAAATAGGGAGTTGGTGAAGATTATCCTTTACCAGCGCCCTTTTTCTTTTAAAAATGAGAAAATTTCGGTATAATAGTCAAAGATAGTCAAGGTTTAAAGAGAGAGGTGGGTTTGTAATGAGATTTAAAAATACATCGGATCATATTGAGGCCTACATCAAGGCGATTTTAGATCAATCTGGTATTGTGGAGTTGCAACGGAGTCAGTTGGCAGATACTTTTCAGGTTGTTCCTAGTCAGATTAACTATGTGATCAAGACACGCTTTACGGAAAGTAGAGGCTACTTGGTTGAAAGTAAGCGTGGTGGCGGAGGCTATATTCGTATAGGACGGATTGAGTTTTCTAGTCATCATGAAATGCTCAGGGAGTTGCTTTACTCAATTGGCGAGCGGGTCAGTCAAGAAATTTATGAAGATATTCTGCAGCTTTTGTTTGAGCAGGAATTGATGACCAAGCAGGAGATGAACTTGCTGGTAGCAGTAGCTTTGGATCGCGTTCTAGGAGAAGAAGCTCCAGTTGTTCGTGCAAACATGCTAAGACAGGTCATACAAGAGGTAGATAGAAAAGGGAAGTAAGATGAACTATTCAAAAGCATTGAATGAATGTATCGAAAGTGCCTACATGGTTGCTGGCCATTTTGGAGCTCGTTACCTAGAGTCTTGGCACTTGTTGATTGCCATGTCCAATCACAGTTATAGTGTGGCAGGGGCAACTTTAAATGATTATCCATATGAGATGGACCGTTTAGAAGAGGTCGCTTTGGAACTGACTGAAACGGACTATAACCAGGATGAAATCTTTACGGAATTGCCGTTCTCCCATCGTTTGCAGGTTCTTTTTGATGAAGCAGAGTATGTAGCATCAGTGGTCCATGCTAAGATGCTAGGGACAGAGCATGTCCTCTATGCGATTTTGCATGATGGCAATGCCTTGGCGACTCGCATCTTGGAGAGAGCAGGCTTTTCTTATGAAGACAAGAAAGATCAGGTCAAGATTGCTGCCCTACGTCGAAATCTAGAAGAACGTGCAGGCTGGACTCGTGAAGACCTCAAGGCTCTACGCCAACGCCATCGTACAGTAGCTGACAAGCAAAATTCTATGGCTAATATGATGGGTATGCCCCAGACTCCGAGCGGAGGTCTCGAGGACTATACGCATGATTTGACAGAGCAAGCGCGTTCTGGCAAGTTAGAACCAGTCATCGGTCGGGACAAGGAAATCTCGCGTATGATTCAAATCTTGAGTCGGAAGACAAAGAATAATCCTGTCTTGGTTGGGGCTGCTGGTGTCGGAAAAACTGCTCTGGCGCTTGGTCTTGCCCAGCGAATTGCTAGTGGGGATGTGCCTACGGAAATGTCTAAGATGCGCGTGTTAGAGCTTGATTTGATGAATGTCGTGGCAGGGACACGTTTCCGTGGTGACTTTGAAGAGCGCATGAATAATATCATTAAGGATATTGAAGAAGATGGCCAAGTCATCCTCTTTATAGATGAACTTCACACTATCATGGGTTCTGGGAGCGGGATTGATTCGACTCTGGATGCGGCCAATATCTTGAAGCCAGCCTTGGCGCGTGGAACCTTGAGAACAGTTGGTGCGACCACTCAGGAAGAATATCAAAAACACATCGAAAAAGATGCGGCCCTTTCTCGTCGTTTCGCCAAAGTGATGATTGAAGAGCCAAGTGTGGCCGACAGTATGGCCATTTTGCAAGGTTTGAAGGTGACTTATGAGAAACATCACCGTGTGCAAATCACAGATGAAGCGGTTGAAACAGCGGTTAAGATGGCGCATCGTTACTTGACTAGTCGTCACTTGCCAGACTCTGCTATCGATCTTTTGGATGAGGCAGCAGCAACAGTGCAAAATAAGGCAAAGCATATAAAAGCAGACGATTCAGGTTTGAGTCCAGCTGACAAGGCCTTGATGGATGGCAAGTGGAAACAGGCAGCCCAGCTAATCGCAAAAGAAGAGGAAGTGCCTGTCTATAAAGACTTGGTGACAGAGTCTGATATTTTGACCACCTTGAGTCGCTTGTCAGGTATCCCCGTTCAAAAACTGACTCAGACTGATGCTAAGAAATACTTAAACTTGGAAGCTGAACTGCACAAACGTGTCATCGGTCAAGATCAAGCTGTTTCAAGTATTAGCCGTGCCATTCGCCGCAACCAGTCAGGGATTCGCAGTCATAAGCGTCCGATTGGTTCCTTTATGTTCCTAGGGCCTACAGGTGTCGGTAAGACCGAATTGGCCAAGGCTCTGGCAGAAGTTCTTTTTGATGACGAATCAGCCCTTATCCGCTTTGACATGAGTGAGTATATGGAGAAATTCGCAGCCAGTCGTCTCAACGGAGCTCCTCCGGGCTATGTGGGTTATGAAGAAGGTGGGGAGTTGACCGAGAAGGTTCGCAACAAACCATACTCTGTTCTCCTCTTTGATGAGGTAGAAAAAGCCCACCCAGACATCTTTAATGTCCTCTTGCAGGTCTTGGATGATGGTGTCTTGACCGATAGCAAGGGTCGCAAGGTTGACTTTTCAAATACCATTATTATCATGACGTCAAATCTTGGTGCGACAGCCCTTCGGGATGACAAGACTGTCGGATTTGGGGCTAAGGATATTCGTTTTGACCAGGAAAATATGGAAAAACGCATGTTTGAAGAGTTGAAAAAGGCTTATAGACCGGAATTCATCAATCGTATTGATGAAAAGGTGGTCTTCCATAGTCTGTCTAGCGACCATATGCAGGAAGTGGTGAAGATTATGGTCAAACCTTTAGTTGCAAGTTTGGCTGAACAAGGCATTGACTTGAAATTACAAGCTTCCGTACTGAAATTGTTGGCAAATCAAGGATATGACCCAGAGATGGGAGCTCGTCCACTTCGCAGAACCCTGCAAACAGAAGTTGAGGACAAGTTGGCAGAACTTCTTCTTAAGGGAGATTTGGTGGCAGGCAGCACACTTAAGATTGGTGTTAAAGCAGGCCAGTTAAAATTTGATATTGCATAAAAATGGAGAATCAGGAGCAATCTTGATTCTTTTTTTTGCTACTTTTTTATAAAAAATAATAAAAAACCATTGACAAAACAAAAATATAGTTTACAATAAAAACATAGATAATAAAAATATCAAAAACCATAAAAAGGTAATGAGTTTATGAAAAAGAAAACAGCAGTGGTATTTGGAACCTTTGCTCCGCTTCATCAAGGACATATCGATCTAATCCAGCGAGCGAAGCGGCAGTGTGACCAGGTCTGGGTTGTCGTTTCAGGCTATGAGGGAGACCGAGGGGAGCAGGTAGGCTTAACGCTTCAAAAGAGATTTCGCTATATTCGAGAGGCCTTTCGTGATGACGAGTTGACCTCTGTCTGCAAATTAGATGAAACCAATCTTCCCCGTTACCCTATGGGCTGGCAGGAGTGGTTGGACCAAATGTTAGCGGAGATTTCCTATGATGAAACCCAGCAAGAATTAATTTTCTTTGTGGGAGAAGCAGACTACCAGCAAGAATTATCAAATCGTGGTTTTGAGACTGTTTTGCAAGAAAGAAAATTTGGTATTTCAGCGACTATGATTCGAGAAAACCCAAGCAAATATTGGAAATATATTGCTCAACCCTTCCGACGTCAGTTTACTAAGAAAGTGTTGATTATGGGAAGTGCTAGCAATGGGAAGACCACTCTGGCTAAGGATTTGGCTAGGTATTACGATGCACCAGTTAGTTTGGAATACGCACGTGAGTACCAGATCAAAAACAATGTCCGCGACGATGAATTGACTCCAAAAGATTACTATTATCTCCTGTTGGGGCAGTATGACCAGACCTCTAAGTTAATTGATAGCAATGCCAATAGGGGACTGGTGATAGCAGACACCAACTCCTTAGTAACCAAGGGCTACTATGATTATTATATGGAGACTGAGGACCAAGGGGATTTATCAGGAGAGACTTTTGATAATCTCTTTGCCTCGATTTTGGCTAAGGAAAAATGGGACTTGATTCTCTTTGTGCAACCTGTCGGTTCCTATGTCAATGACGGATTTAGAGATATGACTATGGCAGAAGACCATATTCGTCATAGTTTTTCCCAGCATTTGGACCAGATGAGAGAGCGATATTTAACCACCATTCCACTAGTTTATCTAGCAGAGGATTATCTAGGAAATTATGAAGCAGCAAAAGTGGCTATTGATGCCATTTACCAAGCAGATTAGGAGAAAATTATGAAAAAATTAACTGAAAAAATCACACAATTTATCGAAAACTTTAAAAATGTCCACGCGGAAGCCCGCAAGATTGGTTTTGCAGGAATCATGAACCTGCTCTGGAAAGATCTCTTTGTCGGTCGTAGCCTCTTCCAGTGGTTGTATCTCATTGTCCTGTCAAGTGTTCCCTTGATCTTGGAATTCACGCAAAATACAGAAAGTCATGACTGGATGAGCTTGTTTGCATCTTGGACTGGGATTGTCTGTGTTATCTTGGTAGCAGAAGGGCGTGTAAGCAATTATCTCTTTGGGGCCATTAACTCTGCTATCTATTTGGTTTTGGCTATGAATGCAACTTTTTATGGCGAAGTTTTGACGACCGTTTACTTCTTTGTCATGCAGCCGATTGGTCTCTATGCTTGGCTGTCCAATCGTATCAATGACCAAGGAAAAGTAGAAGAATCTCACTTTGAAGCTAAGAAATTATCTGTGCTTGACTGGATCAAGTACTTGGCTTTGACTGCTATCATTTGGATTGGTATGGGCTTGGCTTACCAAAGTATCCATAGTGCTCGCCCTTTCCGTGATAGTGTTACCGATGCGACCAATGGTGTCGGTCAGCTCTTGATGACACGTCTCTACCGTGAACAATGGATTTTCTGGATTGCAACTAATCTCTTTAGCATTTACCTCTGGTGGGGTGAAAATATCCATATTCAAGGGATGTACTGGGTTTACACACTCAATAGTCTAGTAGGTTGGTACCAATGGACCAAGGCAGTTCGTAAGGAGGCATAAAATGGCGGACACGATGATTCCAGCAGGGATGACAGAGAGAGAATATTTTGAAATCCATGCAAGTCAGGAAGAGTTTTTAGACTGGTACTACAAGCAGGAACTCCCTCAATACGAAAAACCAAGTGTGACGGTGGATATGGTAGCCTACTGCTTTGTCGAAGGAAAGATCAAGCTCTTATTAATTCGTCGCAAGGCTCACCCTTATCAAAATTGTTTGGCTCTGGTTGGAGGATTTATGGACAAGGGCGAAGACGCTGCGCATGCTTGTCAGCGCGAGGTGCGTGAAGAAGTCAATCTCGATCTTCCTTTAGAAAAAATCGAGCAATTGATGACCGTATCGACTCCCGGCCGTGACCCCCGGGGCTGGACAGTGACCATTGCTCACTTGGTTTATCTGCCTAGTCGCGCCTTAGACCTCGTTCAGGCAGGAGACGATGCTAAGGATGTGGTTTTTGTAGATGTCGATTTTCAGACAGGAAAATGCTACCTAGAGGGAGTGGAGTTGGAGGATCAAGCCTTCGCTTTTGACCATTATGCCATTATCCAAGAATCCATCAAACGAATCCAAGGCCGTCTAGACTGGAACCCAACCTTCCTCTATCTGCTAGAGGAGGAGTTCACTGTCTACGAAGGGACTGAACTGGTCAATCTCATCAACCCCGGTCGTCCAATCGTCAGCAATAACTTTCTCGTAAAATATGGCGAGTACGTAGAAGAGGTCGGGCTCAAACGAGTACCTAAAAAGAAACCAAGAAAAACCTATCGACTGAAATAAAAAACGAGGCCGGGACAAAGTTCCCGACCTCTTTATGTACCATCATGAAATGGTTTTGCTGTTGCGACTGTTTTTAGGGATGGCTATCTTTCTTAGAATTACTCAACAGGTGAGTAAAGAAGTCCTTGTATCGATACTTGAGATAGTTCTCATGTAAAAATAACAAAGCGATATAAACAATCAAAAAGATTGTAGTCAGATAAAACACATCAAATGCAGTTCGCGCATAGTAAGCGGCTGATTGATAAGAGCCAATTGCTCCCAAAATCAACCAAGGAAGATACTTATAATACTTATTTAGCATAAGAGTGCACCTCCTATATTCTATTTCAATGTTATTATATTCCTTTGTACTTAAAGTTGCAAGCGATTACACAAAAACAAATTCAAATTTTTAATAGGAAAATCTCCTGTTTTTCTGTTTTATTACGAATAGAAGAGTAGGAGGAGTAAATGTATCTAAATTATGTGAGATTTTTAAAATAGTTTAGATAAATTATTGACATATTTAAATCAGAATGTTACAATAATATTACAAAAAGATTTCATTATATTTCTAAAACATTACAAAGGAGTAGAAAAATGAAAAAGAAAACCTATATCAAATTGATGGCAGCAACTGTATTGGCCTCTACCTTGCTGTTAGGAGCTTGTGGGAATAAAAAGGAAACAACTCAAGCAAGCAGTTCTGCTAAGACAAGCCAATCATCAAGTTCTAAAGCAGCTTCTGCTAGCAAAGAAAGCAAGACTCAGAAGTCCTCAAGTTCAGCTGCATCTGAAAAGGCCAAGGCGTCTACTGACCAGTCTTCAGTAAGTGCAACACCATCACAAGCGGCACCTGAACCAGAGCAAAGACAAGGTCAAGAAGTAGCTAATCAACAGGCGGCTAGTCAACAAACTCCTGCTCAGATTCCTTCAACTCAACAGGCTCCTCAAGCCCAGTCTAACCAATCAAGCTATGATCCTACAACTGACCGCAAACTTCAAGACAAACAAGCAGAGCAAAATAAACGTTACAAGGGTGTTTTAACCATGGTAGATGGTGATTTCTCAGCTGCAGCGGGCAACTGGAAGGGAGCTAGTGGCGAAACCATCACAGTTTCATCAGGTGGTCAATTTACAGTAGAATCTTCCGATGGAAAGAAAGAAAACTACTCTATCAAAGGCTATTCTTATACTCTTGATGATGGTAAGTATAATGCCAAAATTGGTGGAGGAAAAATCATCCAAATTACAACAGGAGCGGATGGTAAGGTTTCCAGTGTTGCTTTGAGTCAATAATAGCGCTCAGTATTTGAATTTTTACAATCAAAAACCCGTCAACTTTAAGAGAGTTACGGGTTTTAAACTATTAAGACTTATCCAACTGCAAGAGAGCTTCAATCTCTGCCAGGGTGCTAGCTTGTGAAATAGCTCCACGGAGTTTAGCAATGCCAGATGTTCCACGGAGGTAGTGAGGAGCGAGGCCACGGAATTCACGAACTGCTACGTTTTCCTCTTTGAGGTTAATCAAGCGTTTCAAGTGTTTGTAGGCAATTTTTATCTTGTCTTCAAAAGTCAAATCGGGGAGGATTTCACCTACCAGAAGATTGTATCAGTTATATCTCGAAAGAAAAAAGAATAAATTTAACTATAAAACCTGTCTTATTGAATGAAAAAATGGTAGAATAAACATCAATATCAAGTGAAATGTGGAGTGTTACAAACAATGAAGTCAAAAATGTTTCGATTTTCTTTGGTTTTGTTATTTATTTTCTTTCTTTATTTTTCGTTTTCAATTTTTAACCGAACGTACAGTGGAATCACCGTAGATAAACATGATAATGAGTGGATAGTTAGACAAGTCCATAATCTGGGAAGCTTTGCAAATCATCAAGAGATAATAGGAGCATCGATTATACAAATAGACGGTCAGAGTCCAGATAGTAATTTCTCATTATCTCGATTTTTAATTGTTGAACCGCTTCATTCTGTGACAGTGTTAGATAGAGGCATTTCAAAGACTTTAATAATAGAATCTGGGAAATCAAGCCAAATTATCTTTCTTGTTTTATCAATCATTGCTTTTCTGATTCTACTGTTATTTCGATTATACATAAAAGGCAGAAGTAGAGGAAAAACTGGGAAACGATATTTTTATTTTATTATTTATACTAGTCTGATGTTATTATCGATTATTCCATCAAGTATAGGAGATGTATTTGGTCGTAGTCTATTAATTTCATACTTGACTTTATTTCCATTATTCATGGATATCTTCATTAGAGTGTTAGTCTTAAAGATAAAAGGTTCAACCATTTCTAACTTTTCTCGTATTATACTGGGCTATTCACTCATAACTCAACTTTTGTATGTTTATAATCTTATACAGCCCATTGATTTTTTAACCATCTTTTTTTCTAGGGGAGTATTTTATTTAGTATTTTTCTTTTTAGTTATCCTACTGTTAAAGATGCTTATAAATTACTATCAGAGAAGAGAAATGCTGCCAATTCATACCTTATTTTTAGCAGTTCTGGCCTTATTTCCTCTATTTTTTGGATATATTTTTCCGATTGGTAAGGAAGTTTCGTTTATTTATAGTATTCCTCTATTGTTGCTTATTTTGTTCTCTATTGTGAATAACTTGATACTAGAGCGAATGATATATGTTGCTTGGAAGTGGAATCCATTCATATATAACTTGATATTTTCCGTTTTTTTTACTAGTCTAATTATTCTTTTTAGTCTGTTATTAAGAGAATTTTCTCCAATTTTTTTCGTTCTTTACACTTTTCTTTTTTCGCTAGCTTTGTTACCTGAAATAAGGAAAATGATGTTGATTAGCCATAAAATGGAGGGAATCTTTAGTAGTTTTCATACTTTTGTAGCTACTGAATTAGAGAGGGAAGAAATTGCAACGTTTATACATGATACTACAATTCAGAAGGTTATTTATTATAAAAAGCAGTTAGAAATTAGTGAACACATTAATAGGGGAGCTTTATTAGAGATGTTGGATGATATTGTTTTTGAATTAAGAGATTTATGTTCCAATATCTATCCTTTAATGGTGCATGAATTAGGGTTGAAAGAATCTATTACTAGCATATTAAACCAATTCATGAAGATGGAAACTGTTTCGATTATGACAACTTTTTCAATAGATGAAGAAAAAGTTAACGATAAAGTGGGCACGTTTGTATTAAGGACAGTTAAAGAACTAGTAAATAATAGTATTCTTCATGGGAATGCTAGAGAAATTACTGTAGATTTATCTACAAAAGAAAAGATTTTATCAATTGAAGTTATAGATGATGGTATTTTTAAGGGAAACTATCAGTCTAATGAACATCATTTTGGTTTAAATAGAATTGTAGAGAAGGTTCATTTATTGGGGGGAACTGTTCAGATAAATATAGAACCTACAAGTGTGAAGATACGGATACCTATAGAAGGGAAGAAAAATGATTCGTTTGGTTTTGATTGATGATCACAGTTTAGTATTACAAGGATTGGAGAACTATTTTTTAAAGGAAGATGATTTTAAAATTGTTGGTTCCTATACAGAAGTAGCAGATTTACTTCTATGTCTTAAGAATGAAAAGGTAGATGTGCTAGTTATGGATTTTATGTTGAAAGGAGTAACGGCATTTGATGTTATTAGTCAAATAAATAGATTTCTGAATACAGTTCCCAAGATAGTTCTTTTATCAGGATTTTATGACACTTTGTTACATAAGAGAGCGATGGATTTTGGGATTCAAGCTTTTTTACCCAAAGAAAGTTCTTATTTGGATGTTAAAAGTGCAATTTATGCTGTTTATAAGGGAAATCACGTTATTCCAGATGGTTTGTTAGAAAAGCAAGAAAATAATCTATTGACAGATACGGAGTTAAGTGTATTGGAACTGATTGTAAAAGAATATTCTAATGAAAAGATAGCAAATAGTTTATTTGTCAGCAGGAGAACAGTGGATACCCATGTTTCAAATATTTGTTCAAAGTTGGGAGTGACGAGTAGAGTTGGAGCTGTACGTGAGGCTATTCGATTAAATCTAGTATCTTTATAATTTTATACTAAAAAGGCAAGAAGGTTTTCGTAAATTACGGATTCTTTCTTGTCTTTTTTTGTTTAAGATAGAGTCAGTTTAAAAGATTGGAGAAGTATATGCTAACAGTAGATTATTTACTTGGAGACAATAAAAATCGTTATTTTGGCAGAGGGCATAAGAAGACGACTTATGAAGTTAAGTTGAAAAATATTTTAGAAGGAGTTGGGTCTCTTCATCAAGAAGGTTTGTGGTCTAGTAAACAATCTGAAATCATACAGCAACACCTGAGTACATTAGATGGAATAGTATTAGCTCATTTATTTGGAAGTGAAATACTTAAAAGAATGGGAGTGAGATTAAATCAGTATAGGTTAAGCCATTTTGAGATAAAGTCAGGGATAAAAGCTATAGAAGAATTGGTAAATTTAAAATTAGAATTACAAAATTTCAAAATGACGAACCAAGTGATTGAATTTGATTGCTTGGTAATGGATATGAAAGTTTGTTTAGGATATCAATTATTAGAATGTATGGAAAATGTAGCTGCTATAGGAGAACAAGGTAGAGATTTTTTATCAACGCATTTAAGAGATAGACAACATGATATATACGATGTTGAGTTTTCAGATAGTAGTATATCTTGTAAAGCAGAGCAAGTATTAATCAAAGATATTGAATATAGTGGTGTAGGTAGTCTAGAAAAGAATTATTATAGTTTGTTAGAGCTTCTGATTATTTTTCTCAAATGGCAGAGATGTTAGCCTACCATATAGAAGAGATATCTCGAGAAGAGAGCAATACCATGTGGATGAAGCAAGTGAGTGCAGACTTGAATTCACCAATTTTGAACGGAGTAGTAGAGCTTAGTGGTAGTGTTTCAAAAAATAGATTGTTAAAAATTAGAGAAGAACATTGGAAAGTCTACGAAATGTCAGGATATGATATAGATCATAAGGTAGTCTTTAAAAGTAAAATAGCTCAAAAATTACCTGATGGAGGGGGACAGTGATGGGAAATAGAGAATTAAGGTTAGTCATATCGGGAACTTATTCTACAGGTAAGACAACAACTGCTACAGCTCTTTCGATTGCAACGGGACTTCCCTTAATCGACGCTTTGTCTGCGAGGGAAATTTTGACAGATTTATATCCTGGCAGAAGATTTCAGGATATGTCATCAACTGAATTAATGGCACTAGGGCTAAAGCGTTTTGAGGAGAGAATTCGTACAGAGGGAATTTTATACAAGGAACATGGAAGTTTTCTATCAGATGGTTCAGTATTGAATGAATGGATTTACGGTACTGTTCGAATGAGGGTAGGAATTAATCCAGGATCAGCATTCATTCATCGATTGATGAAATCTATTTTAGGTATTCCGGGTCGACGATTTTTCAAAAAATATTTGACTGCTTATGGGGTTGTCTCTAAGAATCATGCGAAACTGTGGTATACAGATGTTGTTCATTTACCAGTAGAGTTTGCAATGGATCCAGATGGGCATAGACCAGTATCTGAAGAGTATCGAAATTTATCAGATGAGGAATTATATGAAGCTTATAGGAATTTGGGTCTGACACCTTATTGTGTCAAAGGTAGTCAGAAAGAACGGTTAAATCAGATCATTCAACATTATGAGTTGCCAATAGTTGTTTCAGTAGATGAGGCTATTTCCTTAGCTGAAAAGGTTATACGAGAAAACAGGGAAGCAGTATCTAAACGTATCATAGAACAGTATGAAGAGCCTACATTAAAGGAAAAAATAAAATTTATGACAAGATATTAGGAGTATGTATGATTCAGTTTCAAAATATTAGTAAGATTTATAAGGTAGGAGAGCAAGAAGTTCGTGCTTTAGATCAAGTTAGTTTTTCTATTGAGAAAGGGAAATTTACAGTTATTTTAGGTCCATCAGGTTCAGGGAAAAGTACGTTACTAAATTTACTTGGTGGGATGGATCGTGCGACATCAGGAACCTTTATATTTGATGAGGAACTAGTAACAAAGTTTACGGACAAGGAATTATCTGCTTATCGAAAAGATAAAATTGGTTTTGTTTTTCAATTTTATAACTTAGTTCCAAGTTTAACAGCCAAGGAGAATATAGGTATTGCAGCAAATTTAGTGAAAAACAATAAAGAAATTGATATGTATTTAGATCAAGTTGGTTTACTTCATAGAAAAAATAATTTTCCTAATCAACTTTCTGGAGGTGAAATGCAACGTGTATCAATTGCAAGGGCATTGGCTAAAGAACCTAGTCTATTATTGTGTGATGAACCTACAGGAGCGTTAGATTCAAAGACAGGTGATAGTATTTTAACTTTATTGAAGGAAGTTTCTAGAAATGGGAATGCTGCAGTTGTAATGGTTACACATAATAGAGAGTTTGCTAAATTTGCAGATCGAGTTATATATTTGAAAGATGGAAGTATTGAAAAAATAGAGAATAATGAAGAGGTGCTGGGATGAGGTATCTTCATATAAAATTATTAAGAGATCTTCGGCAAAATTGGCAACAATTTTTCTCTGTTTTTCTGATGTCTCTATTAAGTGTATTAATCTTTGTAGGGCTACAAGGAGCTTGGCATGGACTTGAAAAGAGTCTAGAGAGTTATTTGAAACAATCTGAACTTCCTGTTGTTTGGGTTCAAGCGAGACAAATTGATGAATCAAAAATTAAGCAGGTTGAACTATTATCTTCTGTTGAAAAAGTTATCAGTAAAAAGAAAGGATTTGCTAATATTGTTCGTTTAGACAAGACTGACGGACGAATCAATCTTGAAACGATTACAGATAATCAACTGGTTACAGTAACAGAAGGAAGTTCTTTTTCTGAAGGAAAACAAGATTCGATTTGGATTGATGGGAATTATGCGAAGAAGAATCATTTACAGATTGGAGATTCAATTTCTATTTCATCAAGGGGGAAACAGATAGATTTAGAAATTGTAGGATTTGTTCAGGCCACAGATAAGATTTATTTCACAGGTAGCATGGAATATATCGCTCCAAATCCTGACAATGATGCCTATGGTTATATTGCAGATAATGAAATTGCAAAAGGAATTCTGGGTTTATCGTCAGATAATGCCTTAGAAATTTATGGTTCTAAGGTAGATTTGCGAGGAGATTTAGAGTCTATTTTTGGGGGCGATTTAGTTTCTTATCAAGATCAAAAAAGTTTAACTGAAATATCAGAAGCTACCGATCGAGTTGGGCAAATTAGAAACTTATCTTACTTATTTTCTTTTATCTTTATTTTGTTAGCTATTTTGGCTATGTTTACAACCATTCAGCGTTTGATTGATGGCCAAACAAAAGAGATTGCTGTATTAAAGGCTCTAGGCTTTTCAAATCAGGCTATCAGTTTACATTATATTTTATTTGGCTTAGTAGTAAGTTTATTAGGAAGTTTCGCAGGCTTTGCTATTTCTCCCTTGATGTCATGGTTTGTACTAGAAACTCAAAAGTCAATGTTTACACTTCCAAATTGGCAAATCTCTTATTCATCTTCATCAATAGTCGTTGGTATTGTGGTCATTATTATTTGTGTTTTAGCTGCCTATTTAGCTTCTAGAGAGTCAGCTAGAGGCTTACCAGCAATATTTTTAAGAGGTAAAGAAAAAGTTGCTAAATCTGTTTTTGTGGAAAGATTTTCCTCTATCTGGCAACGAATTTCTTATCCTTCTAGATGGGCAATTCGTGATGCCTCGTTTAATCGTATTCGAGTTTTGATGGGAATCGTGGGAGTTGCAGGAAGTATGATGTTACTGATTGCTGGAATTGGTATGCCTGTGTCCATGAATCATCTTGTTGATAAGGCATACAATGAAGATTTTTCTTATTCAAAACGACTGACCGTAGCTGATTATACATCTTCTAAGTCTAGATATGGTGGGCAAGGTGTACAAATTTCACAGGCACATTTTAATCCAGATGATGGCTACAATCGTTTATTGATTATATTTGATGATGGAGATATGATCCAAGCAAAAACAGAGAGTGCGGATTCTTTGAAAGATGATGGTTTGTATGTAACTAGATCATTTGCCCGTTTAGCAGGTATTAAAGTCGGAGATTTTTTAAATGTGACTCCCTATCAAGATGGTCATACTTACAAGTTTGAAGTAAAAGGGATTGTCACAAGTGAAACCAATCAAGGGGCCTATCTTCATGCTAGAGTCTTTGAAAAAGCAGGGGGAGATTTTACTCCACATACTTTATTAGTTGGGCCGGAGGTGGACGAAGATACTATTAAGCAAGACAAAGGTGTTCTATCTGTCATTGAAAAAGGGAGCCAAGAAAAAAATGCCTATGATTTTGTATCTAGTTTGATGAGTGTATTTCTAATGATTATTGCCTTTGCCTTATTACTTGTTATTATTGTTCTCTATAATCTGGGATCTTTAAACTTTGTAGAGAGAATGAGAGACTATGCTACATTACAAGTATTAGGATTTTCTAATCAATATCTACAGATGGTGACTCTTTTTGAGACTATACTAACTACCTTTATTGGGTGGCTAGTAGGAATTCCTTTAGGCATATGGTTTTTGAAAGAATATGTAGCAACATTTTCGACGATTCGAATTGAGTATACCGCTTATGTCAGTATGTATGTCCTTGTTTCTGCTACGTTATTGGTTTGGTTTACATCTTTAGGGACTGCTTATTTTATTAGTCTTCGTATGAGAAAGATTGACATGATTAGCGCTCTAAAGGGGGTAGACTAGTATGGTCAGTTCTGAGTGAATCTATAGACATTTATGAATAATTGTTAATCATCAGTTCTAATACTCAATGAAAATCAAAGAGCAAACTAGGAAGCTAGCCGTGGGCTGCTCAAAGCACTGCTTTGAGGTTGTAGATAGAACTGACGAAGTCAGTAACCTATATACGGTAAGGCGATGCTGACGTGGTTTGAAGAGATTTTCGAAGACTATAAGGTTCAAATTTACCTATTTGTGTTTCGGTTCACTGCATTACTGCATTCAAAATCCGTCAGCTCAATAAGAGTTGACGGATTATTTTATACTTATACTTGGGTTAAAAATTCTTCTGTAGTAAGAATTTGAGCAAACTCATCTTGTAGAGAAAGGAGATTAATCTCATGGATAGTCTCAGGAGAGATGGCCTGACCGTTTTTGTTAGATAGGGTAAAACTGGCAGTGGCATCTGCTAGTAAAGTGACTTCAAAACCAAGATTTGCTGCCATTCGTGTGGTAGTGGATACACAATGAGGCAGAGTCAAACCAACAACGACTAAATGACAAATCTGATTTGTTCGTAAATATGTTTCAAGATTTGTTCCAATAAAGGCGCTATTAACCGTTTTTTGAAAGATAGGTTCTGCAGTAACTGGTTCAAATCCACTTTTAAACTCTTGATTTTGTTTGTTATGAAATTGCGACTGGGGATTGTCAGATATGTGTTGAACATGTAAGACTGGAAGAGCGTGTTTACGAAAGTATGCCAGTACCCTCAATGCTTGTTGTTCAGCTTGAGGGTTATTCCGTTCTCCCCAGATAGGGTTATCAAATGCTTTTTGCATATCGATAATCAGTAGAGCAGTATGAACCATTTTAAGCCTTATCCAATTGCAAGAGAGCTTCAATCTCTGCTAGGGTGCTAGCTTGTGAAATAGCTCCACGAAGTTTGGCAGCGCCAGATGTTCCACGGAGGTAGTGAGGAGCGAGGCCACGGAATTCACGAACTGCGACATTTTCCCCTTTGAGGTTAATCAAGCGTTTCAAGTGTTCGTAGGCAATTTTCATCTTGTCTTCAAAGGTCAAATCAGGTAGAATTTCTCCTGTTTCAAAGTAGTGGTTGATTTGGTTGAAGAGGTAAGGATTTCCCATGGTAGCTCGGCCAATCATAACTGCATCAGCACCGACTTCTTCGATGCGTTGCTTGGCTTCTTGAACTGTACGGATGTCACCGTTGGCGATAAATGGAATCTTGGTCAAAGCTTGAGCGACCTTGTGAAGGGTCTCAAGGTCTGCGTGACCTGTATACATTTGCTCACGGGTACGGCCATGCATGGCGAGGGCAGAAACGCCTGCAGCTTCAGCAGCGAGGGCATTTTCTACTGCCAGAGACGGGTCAGCCCAGCCGGTACGCATTTTGACAGTAAGTGGGATATCAAGGACAGATTGAACCTTGTTGATGATAGAGTAAATCTTATCTGGATCCTTGAGCCACATAGCGCCAGCTTCGTTCTTCACGATTTTGTTGACAGGACAACCCATGTTGATATCGACGATATCAGTTTTGGTGTTTTCTTGGATGAATTCTGCTGCGCGTGCTAGGCTGTCTTCATCGCTACCAAAAAGTTGGATAGAGACTGGGTTTTCTCCTTCATCAATATGAAGCATGTGCAGGGTTTTTTCGTTGTTGTATTGGATTCCCTTGTCAGAGACCATTTCCATGACAACAAGTCCAGCTCCGAGCTCTTTTGCAATAGTACGAAAGGCTGAGTTGGTGACACCAGCCATGGGTGCTAAAACGGTACGATTGGGAATCTCAACATTGCCAATCATAAAAGGTGTATTAAGATTTGTCACGAATGAGTTCCTCCAGGTCGTTTTCATCAAAGTTGTAAGTAGTTTGGCAGAATTGACAAGTGATTTCAGCCCCGTGGTCTTCCTCTTTCATTTCCTGTAAGTCTGAGCTTGGAAGGCTGGCAAGAGCGTTCATAAAGCGTTCATGGCTACAGTCACATTGGAAACGAATTTCTTCTTCAGAAAGACGCTTGTAGGCCTCGTCACCGTAGATAGCCTTGAGGAGGGCTTCGATATGGTCTTCACTTTCCAGAAGGGTTGAGATAGCTGGCATTTCTTGGATGCGTTTTTCAAAGCGAGCAATCTCTTCTTCCTTGGCTCCTGGCAAGACTTGGACTAGGAAACCACCTGCAACCTTGACCTTGTCTTCCTCGTCCAAAAGGACATTGAGGCCGACTGCTGAAGGAGTTTGTTGGCTTTCAGTCAGGTAAAAGGCAAGATCTTCACCGATTTCCCCAGAGATGAGGGGAGTCATAGAGTTGTAAGGATTTCCAGTACCGTAGTCTGTGATAACGAGGAATTGACCATTGCCGACAAAAGGTCCGACAAGGACTTCACCAGTTGCAGTCTTTTTGATGTCAACACCAGGGTTTTGAACGTAACCTTTGACATTCCCCTTGGTGTCAGCGACGGTGATGATAGCACCTAGAGAGCTAGATCCCAGCACCTTAACTGTTAGTTTGGTATTTCCTTTTTCATTGGCTGCGAGAATCTGGCTAGCGATAAGAGTTCGACCAAGTGCTACAGTTGAGCTGGCTTGGGTTTGGTGTTTTTCTTGAGCAGTGCGGACGGTTTCTGTGCTGTCAAGGACAAAAGCACGAAAGGCTCCGCTTTCTGATATTGTTTTAATAATTTTATCCATAGCTACTATTTTAGCATAAAAATGCCCAAAGGGGGAGCCGTGTGTTTGCTGATTTTCAGGATAATGGACCAGGAAATCAGCATGAAAATAAAAAGAGAAACAGATTATTTCAGCATTTGTAAGATTTATGCTATGCTTAAGGTAGAAAATGAAAGGGGTAACAAATGTATTTAGGAGATTTGATGGAAAAGGCCGAATCTGGCCAATTTTCAATCCTTTCCTTTCTATTACAAGAGTCTCAGACGACTGTCAAGGCTGTAATGGAGGAAACAGGATTTTCAAAAGCAACCCTAACCAAATATGTCACCCTTCTCAATGACAAGGCTTTGGATAGTGGCTTAGAGCTGAACATCTCCTTAGAAGATGAAAATCTGCGCCTGTCAATCGGTGCAGCTACCAAGGGAAGAGATATCCGAAGCCTATTTTTAGAAAATGCCATAAAATACCAAATTCTAGTCTATCTTCTCTATCACCAACAGTTCCTAGCCCATCAACTGGCTCAAGAATTGATGATTAGCGAGGCAACGCTTGGTCGCCACTTAGCTAGTTTAAATCAGATTTTGTCAGAATTTGACTTATCCATCCAAAATGGTCGTTGGCGAGGTCCAGAGCATCAGATCCGTTACTTCTATTTCTGTCTTCTCCGCAAGGTTTGGTCTAGTCAGGAATGGGAAGGCCACATGCAGAAGCCAGAGAGAAAGCAGGAGATTGCCAGTTTAGAGGAAGTCTGCGGTGCAAGCTTGTCTTCGGGGCAGAAGTTAGACTTGGTTCTCTGGTCCCACATCAGTCAACAACGTCTACGGGTCAATGCCTGTCAGTTTCAAGTCATAGAAGAGAAAATGCGAGGGTATTTTGACAATATTTTCTATCTTCGTTTGCTGAGAAAGGCTCCGTCCTTTTTTGCTGGGCAACACCTTCCTCTCGGAACTGAGGATGGAGAGATGATGATTTTCTTCTCATTTCTCCTATCTCATCGTATTCTTCCTCTTCATACTATGGAGTATATTCTTGGTTTTGGAGGGCAGTTGGCAGATTTGCTGACGCAATTGATTCAAGAAATGAAGAAGGAGGAGTTACTGGGTGATTACACAGAGGACCATGTTACCTATGAACTCAGTCAGCTTTGTGCTCAAGTCTATCTTTATAAGGGCTATATTTTACAGGATTGCTACAAGTACAAGTTAGAGAATCGTCATCCATATTTACTGATGGAACATGATTTTAGGGGGACGGCAGAGGAGATTTTTCATGCTCTACCTGCCTTTCAGCAGGGGACGGATTTGGATAAGAAAATTCTCTGGGAATGGCTTCAGTTGATGGAATATATGGCTGAAAATGGTGGTCAGCATATGCGGATTGGTCTGGATTTGACATCTGGTTTTCTTGTCTTTTCAAGGATGGCAGCCATTTTGAAACGGTATTTGGAATATAATCGTTTTATTACCATTGAAGCCTATGACCGAACTCGACATTATGATTTGCTGGTTACCAATAACCCCATTCATAAGAAGGAACAAACCCCAGTCTATTATTTAAAAAATGACTTGGATATGGAAGATTTGGCGGCTATTCGTCAGTTATTATTCACTTAAAAGGCTTGGTCGTTCCAGGTCTTTTTTGTGAAATTCACACAATCTCCTCACATTTTTTTAAAAATTAAAAAAAGTTGATGAACAAGAAAGCGCTTTATTTTGTATACTAGTAAGTGTAAAGAGGAAACATCCTCAAGATCTTTATCAGGAGGACAGCACATGTCACAAGAAAAATACATCATGGCCATTGACCAGGGGACTACAAGCTCTCGTGCCATTATTTTCAACAAAAAAGGAGAAAAAGTTAGCTCGAGTCAAAAAGAGTTTACCCAGATTTTCCCTCAGGCAGGTTGGGTAGAGCACAATGCCAATGAAATTTGGAACTCTGTTCAGTCAGTTATTGCGGGTGCTTTCATCGAAAGCGGTGTCAAGCCAAATCAAATCGAAGCAATCGGGATTACCAACCAGCGTGAAACAACTGTTGTCTGGGATAAGAAAACAGGCCTTCCTATCTACAACGCAATCGTTTGGCAGTCACGCCAGACAGCACCTTTGGCTGAGCAACTAAAAAGTCAAGGCTATGTGGAAAAATTCCATGAAAAGACTGGTTTGATCATCGATGCTTACTTCTCTGCTACTAAAGTTCGTTGGATTTTGGACCATGTAGAGGGCGCTCAAGAGAGAGCTGAAAAGGGTGAATTGCTCTTTGGTACCATTGATACTTGGTTGGTTTGGAAATTGACTGACGGTGCGGCTCACGTGACCGACTACTCAAATGCAGCTCGTACCATGCTTTATAACATTAAAGAACTCAAATGGGATGATGAGATTTTGGAAATCCTCAACATTCCAAAGGCTATGTTGCCAGAAGTTCGTTCTAACTCTGAAATCTACGGTAAGACAGCTCCATTCCATTTCTATGGTGGACAAGTGCCAATCTCAGGTATGGCTGGGGACCAACAAGCAGCCCTCTTTGGACAGTTGGCCTTTGAACCAGGTATGGTCAAGAATACTTATGGAACAGGTTCTTTCATCATCATGAATACTGGTGAAGAGATGCAGTTGTCTGAGAACAATCTTTTGACAACCATTGGTTACGGTATCAATGGCAAGGTTTACTATGCCTTAGAAGGTTCTATCTTCATCGCAGGAAGTGCCATTCAATGGCTTCGTGACGGTCTTCGCATGGTGGAAAATTCACCAGAATCTGAAAAATACGCTCGTGATTCTCACAACAATGATGAAGTTTATGTCGTTCCAGCCTTTACAGGTCTAGGTGCTCCATACTGGAACCAAAATGCCCGCGGTTCTGTCTTTGGCTTAACTCGTGGAACAAGTAAAGAAGACTTTATCAAGGCAACTCTTCAATCTATCGCTTATCAAGTCCGTGATATCATCGATACGATGCAAGTGGATGCGCAGACAGCTATCCAAGTCTTGAAAGTAGACGGTGGTGCAGCTATGAACAATTTCCTCATGCAATTCCAAGCTGATATTTTGGGAATCGATATCGCACGCGCCAAAAACTTGGAAACAACAGCTCTAGGGGCAGCCTTCCTAGCAGGTTTGTCAGTAGGCTATTGGAAAGACTTGGATGAGTTGAAACTCTTGAACGAGACAGGAGAGCTCTTCGAGCCATCTATGAACGAATCTCGCAAGGAACAACTCTACAAGGGCTGGAAGAAGGCTGTAAAAGCAACTCAAGTCTTTGCGGAAGTAGACGACTAATACTGGAAGAATAAAGCGACTCAGTTAGAAAGTGTGTAAATATGGAATTTTCAAAGAAAACACGTGAATTATCAATTCAAAAAATGCAGGAACGTACCTTGGACCTCTTGATTATCGGTGGAGGTATCACTGGTGCTGGTGTAGCCTTGCAGGCGGCAGCTAGTGGTCTAGATACTGGTTTGATTGAAATGCAGGACTTCGCAGAAGGAACATCCAGCCGTTCAACAAAATTGGTTCATGGAGGACTACGTTACCTTAAGCAATTTGATGTAGAAGTGGTATCAGATACAGTTTCTGAACGTGCAGTGGTTCAACAAATCGCTCCACACATTCCGAAACCAGACCCAATGCTCTTGCCAGTTTACGATGAAGATGGAGCTACTTTTAGCCTCTTCCGTCTTAAAGTAGCTATGGATCTTTACGACCTCTTGGCAGGTGTCAACAACACACCAGCTGCTAACAAGGTTTTGAGCAAGGAAGAAGTCTTGGAACGCCAGCCAAACTTGAAGAAAGAAGGTTTGGTAGGAGGTGGAGTTTATCTTGACTTCCGTAACAACGATGCTCGTCTCGTGATCGAAAACATCAAACGTGCCAACCAGGACGGTGCCCTCATTGCTAACCACGTGAAGGCAGAAGGCTTCCTATTTGACGAAAGTGGCAAGATTACAGGTGTTGTAGCTCGTGATCTCTTGACAGACCAAGTCTTTGAAATCAAGGCCCGTCTGGTTATTAACACAACAGGTCCTTGGAGCGACAAGGTGCGCAATTTGTCTAATAAGGGAACACAATTCTCACAAATGCGTCCAACTAAGGGAGTTCACTTGGTAGTGGATTCAAGCAAGATCAAGGTTTCACAGCCAGTTTACTTTGATACAGGTTTGGGTGATGGCCGTATGGTCTTTGTTCTCCCACGTGAAAACAAGACTTACTTCGGTACAACGGATACAGACTACACAGGTGATTTGGAACATCCAAAAGTGACGCAGGAAGATGTAGATTACCTACTTGGCATTGTCAATAACCGCTTCCCAGAAGCCAACATTACTATTGATGATATCGAAAGCAGCTGGGCAGGTCTTCGTCCATTGATCGCAGGCAATAGCGCTTCTGACTACAATGGAGGAAATAACGGAACCATCAGTGATGAAAGCTTTAACAACTTGATTACGACTGTTGAATCTTATCTCTCTAAAGAAAAAACTCGTGAAGATGTAGAGGCTGCTGTTAGCAAGCTTGAAAGCAGTACCTCTGAGAAACATTTGGACCCATCTGCAGTTTCTCGTGGTTCTAGCTTGGACCGAGATGATAATGGTCTCTTGACCCTTGCTGGTGGTAAAATCACAGACTACCGTAAGATGGCTGAAGGAGCTATGGAGCGCGTGGTTGACATCCTCAAAGCAGAATTTGACCGTAGCTTTAAACTCATCAATTCTAAGACTTACCCTGTTTCAGGTGGGGAATTGAACCCAGCAAATGTGGACTCAGAAATCGAAGCCTTTGCGCAACTTGGAGTGTCACGTGGTTTGGATAGCAAGGAAGCTCATTACCTAGCAAATCTTTATGGTTCAAATGCACCGAAAGTCTTTGCTCTTGCTCATAGTTTAGAACAAGCACCAGGACTCAGCTTGGCAGATACCTTGTCCCTTCACTATGCAATGCGCAATGAGTTGGCTCTGAGCCCAGTTGACTTCCTCCTTCGTCGTACCAACCACATGCTCTTTATGCGTGATAGTTTGGATAGCATCGTTGAGCCAGTTTTGGATGAAATGGGACGATTCTATGACTGGACTGAAGAAGAAAAAGCCGCTTACCGTGCGGATGTCGAAGCAGCTCTTGCTAACAACGATTTAGCAGAATTAAAAAATTAAGAAAAAATAAAAGAGGTGGAGGGCAGGACTCCTAGTCTACCCTCTCCTTCTTTTTAATGGAGACAGAAAGATGATGAATGAATTATTTGGAGAATTTTTAGGGACTTTAATCCTGATTCTTCTAGGAAATGGTGTTGTTGCAGGTGTGGTTCTTCCAAAAACCAAGAGCAACAGCTCAGGTTGGATTGTGATTACTATGGGTTGGGGGATTGCAGTTGCGGTTGCAGTATTTGTATCTGGCAAGCTCAGTCCAGCTCATTTAAACCCAGCTGTGACGATTGGTGTGGCCTTGAAAGGTGGTTTGCCTTGGGCTTCTGTTTTGCCTTATATCTTAGCCCAGTTCGCAGGGGCTATGCTGGGTCAGATTTTGGTTTGGTTGCAATTCAAACCTCACTATGAGGCAGAAGAAAATGCAGGAAATATCCTGGCAACCTTCAGTACTGGACCGGCCATCAAAGATACTGTATCAAACTTGATTAGCGAAATCCTTGGCACCTTTGTATTGGTATTGACAATCTTTGCTTTGGGACTTTATGACCTTCAAGCAGGAATCGGAACTTTTGCAGTGGGAACTTTGATTGTCGGTATCGGTCTATCACTAGGTGGGACAACAGGTTATGCCTTGAACCCTGCACGTGACCTTGGACCTCGTATCATGCACAGTATCCTTCTAATTTCAAACAAGGGAGACGGAGACTGGTCTTATGCCTGGATTCCTGTTGTGGGACCTGTTATCGGTGCAGCCTTGGCCGTGCTTGTATTCTCACTTTTCTAATCTAGAAAACAATTATGTTGATAAAGCTTGAGATGAAAATCTCAGGCTTTTTTAAAAATATTCATAGAAAAACTGCATAATCTTTAAAATTAGCTTAAATGCAGTGAAAATGTACGGTAAACAATTGAAAGATTACCCTAAAAAATGGTACAATGGTAGAAAAATACTATAGTAAGAGTCTATCTTATTTAGCAAAAATTACAGAAATGAATGGTTTTTCTTGATGAAACAGAGAAAAGAATTGTACCTCTTTCTTGGTCGGACAGCCTTGTATTTTCTTATCTTTCTAGGGCTGCTTTACTTCTTTAGCTATCTTGGTCAGGGTCAAGGAAGCTTTATCTATAATGAATTTTAACTTGAAGGAGAATCCCTATTGTGTCAAATAAACCAATAGCAGATATGATTGAAACCATTGAGCATTTTGCTCAGACCCAGCCTAGCTATCCTGTTTATAATGTTTTAGGGCAGGAACACACTTATGGCGATTTAAAGGCTGATTCGGATAGTTTAGCTGCAGCCATCGACCAACTAGGATTGCCTGAGAAGTCTCCTGTAGTCGTTTTTGGTGGTCAAGAATATGAAATGTTGGCAACTTTTGTAGCACTGACTAAGTCAGGTCATGCCTACATTCCAATTGACAGCCATTCGGCCTTGGAGCGAGTTTCAGCTATTTTAGAAGTAGCGGAGCCAAGCTTGATTATTGCCATTTCAGACTTTCCATTGGGTCAGATTTCTACGCCAATGATGAATCTAGCTCAGGTTCAAGAAGCCTTTGCCCAAGGGAATAACTACGAAATCACGCATCCAGTTAAGGGAGATGATAATTACTACATTATCTTTACTTCTGGTACGACTGGTAAGCCTAAAGGAGTGCAGATTTCACATGATAATCTCCTCAGCTTTACCAACTGGATGATTACGGATAAGGAATTTGCGACACCAAGTCGTCCGCAAATGCTGGCTCAACCGCCTTATTCTTTTGACCTGTCTGTCATGTACTGGGCTCCAACCTTGGCACTTGGTGGTACACTTTTCGCTCTTCCTTCAGCTATTACTCAGGACTTTAAGCAACTCTTTGCGACCATCTTTTCATTGCCAATCGCTATCTGGACATCAACACCGTCTTTTGCAGATATGGCCATGTTGTCTGAAGACTTCAACAGTGAGAAAATGCCTGGAATCACGCATTTCTACTTTGATGGCGAAGAACTGACTGTCAAAACAGCTCAAAAACTGCGTGAGCGTTTCCCAAATGCCCGTATTATCAATGCCTACGGTCCAACAGAAGCAACAGTAGCCCTATCAGCTGTGGCCGTGACAGATGAGATGTTAGCGACTCTCAAACGCCTACCAATCGGCTATACCAAGGCCGACTCTCCAACCTTTATCATTGATGAGGAAGGCAATAAATTGCCAAATGGCGAACAGGGAGAAATCATTGTTTCTGGACCAGCCGTTTCAAAAGGTTATATGAACAATCCTGAAAAAACGGCAGAAGCCTTCTTTGAGTTTGAAGGTCTACCAGCCTACCATACAGGAGATGTGGGAACTATGACAGATGAAGGCTTGCTTCTCTACGGCGGACGCATGGACTTCCAGATTAAGTTCAACGGTTACCGCATTGAGTTAGAAGATGTCTCTCAAAACCTCAATAAGTCTCGCTTTATCGAGTCTGCTGTAGCTGTGCCACGTTATAATAAAGACCACAAGGTGCAAAATCTATTGGCTTATGTCATCTTGAAAGACGGTGTTCGTGAGCAGTTTGAGCGAGATATCGATATTACCAAGGCTATCAAGGAAGACCTGACAGACATCATGATGTCCTACATGATGCCGTCTAAATTCCTTTATCGAGACAGTTTGCCACTGACTCCAAATGGAAAAATTGACATCAAAGGATTGATTAACGAGGTGAATAAGAGATGATGGAGTTCTTTCAACAGCTTCCTCATTTAGAGCCATATGGGAATCCTCAGTATTTTGTCTATGTGATTGCTGCAACCTTGCCCATCTTTATCGGTCTCTTTTTCAAGAAACGCTTTGCCTGGTATGAAGTACTGGTTAGTCTCTTCTTTATCGTCACCATGTTGGTAGGTGGGAAGACCAATCAGTTGGCTGCCTTGGGTATTTACCTTTGCTGGGAAATATTGCTCCTGCTTTTCTACAAGCATTATCGAAAAAGCAAGGATGGCAAGTGGGTCTTCTACCTAGTTAGCTTTCTATCCCTCCTTCCGATTATCTTTGTCAAGGTGCAGCCGGCTATCAATGGAACGCAGTCTTTGCTGGGGTTCTTGGGAATTTCTTACCTGACCTTTCGTTCGGTTGGGATTATCATCGAGCTGAGAGATGGAGTGATTAAGGATTTTACCCTCTGGGAATTCCTCCGTTTCCTTCTCTTCATGCCGACCTTTTCAAGTGGCCCAATCGATCGCTTTAAGCGATTTAATGAAAATTATCAGACCATTCCTGAGCGAGATGAGTTGATGGATATGCTGGATGAATCTGTTCGCTATATCATGTGGGGATTTTTGTACAAGTTTATCCTAGCTCATGTTTTAGGAGAGACCTTACTCCCTCCTCTGAAGAATCTAGCCTTGCAGTCAGGTGGTTTCTTTAATCTCTATGCCTTGGTAGTCATGTATACCTTTGGTCTGGAGCTCTTCTTTGACTTTGCAGGTTACTCTATGTTTGCTTTAGCCATTTCAAATTTGATGGGAATTCGTAGCCCTATCAACTTTAACAAGCCCTTTTTATCAAGGGATTTAAAGGAATTTTGGAATCGTTGGCACATGAGTCTCTCTTTCTGGTTCCGTGACTTTGTCTTTATGCGAATGGTGATGGTGTTGACCAGAAAGAAGGTCTTTAAGAATCGCAATGTAACCTCAAGCGTGGCCTATATTGTAAATATGCTGATTATGGGATTTTGGCACGGTGTGACCTGGTACTACATCGCCTATGGACTCTTTCATGGGATTGGACTGGTTATCAATGACGCTTGGATTCGCAAGAAAAAAACGCTCAATAAGGAACGGAAAAAAGCAGGGAAGCCTGCTCTACCTGAGAATCGCTGGATTCAGTTGCTTGGCATGGTTGTCACCTTCCATGTCGTCATGCTGTCATTCTTGATCTTTTCTGGATTTTTGAATGATTTATGGTTTAAAAAATAAAGGAAATAAAATATGGATATCAAATCAGAAGTTATCGAAATTATTGATGAGTTGTTTATGGAAGATGTTTCTGACATGATGGATGAAGATCTTTTTGATGCAGGTGTTTTAGATAGTATGGGAACGGTTGAATTGATTGTGGAGATTGAAAACCGTTTTGACATTCGTGTCCCTGTAACAGAGTTTGGTCGCGACGACTGGAATACAGCCAATAAAATCATAGCTGGTATTGTGGAGCTACAAAATGCTTAAACGCTTATGGATGATCTTCGGACCGGTCTTGATAGCTGGTTTGTTGGTTTTTCTGCTCATTTTCTTTTATCCTACTGAGATGCATCATAATCTAGGAGCTGAAAAGCGTTCAGCGGTGGCTACTACTATCGATAGTTTTAAGGAGCGAAGTCAAAAGGTCAGAGCCCTATCTGATCCAAATATGCGTTTTGTTCCCTTCTTTGGCTCTAGTGAATGGCTTCGTTTTGACGGTGCTCATCCTGCGGTATTGGCTGAGAAATACAATCGCTCCTACCGTCCTTATCTTTTAGGACAGAGGGGAGCTGCCTCGCTCAATCAGTATTTTGGGATGCAACAGATGTTGCCACAACTGGAGAATAAACAAGTTGTATATGTTATCTCACCTCAGTGGTTCAGTAAAAATGGCTATGAGCCAGCAGCATTTCAGCAGTATTTTAATGGAGACCAGTTGACCAGTTTTCTGGAACATCAATCTGGGGATCAGGCTAGTCAATATGCAGCGACTCGCTTACTACAGCAGTTCCCAAATGTAGCTATGAAGGACATGGTTCAGAAGTTGGCAAGTAAAGAAGAATTGTCGTCTGCAGACAATGAAATGATTGAATTATTAGCTCGGTTTAATGAACGCCAAGCTTCCTTTTTTGGTCAGTTTTCAGTTAGAGGCTATGTCAATTATGATAAGCATGTAGTTAAGTATTTAAAGACCTTGCCAGACCAGTTTTCTTATCAAGCTATAGAAGATGTTGTTAAAGCAGATGCAGAAAAGAATACTTCTAATAATGATCTGGGAATGGAGAATTATTTCTATAATACGCAGATTAAGAAGGATTTGAAGAAATTAAAGGATTCTCAGAAAAACTTTACCTATCTCAAGTCGCCAGAATATAATGACTTGCAGTTGGTTTTAACACAGTTTTCTAAATCCAAGGTAAACCCGATTTTTATCATTCCACCTGTTAATAAAAAATGGATGGACTATGCTGGTTTACGAGAAGATATGTACCAACAAACGGTGCAGAAGATTCGTTACCAGTTAGAAAGTCAAGGGTTTACCAATATAGCAGATTTTTCTAAGGACGGTGGGGAAGCTTTCTTTATGAAGGATACCATTCACCTTGGTTGGTTAGGTTGGTTGGCATTTGATAAGGCCGTTGATCCCTTCCTATCCAATCCCACCCCAGCTCCGACTTACCATCTGAATGAGCGCTTTTTCAGTAAAGACTGGGCGACTTATGATGGAGATGTCAAGGAATTTCAATAGACGAATCATAAAATAATAAACGATTTAACTCTAAAAGTTAGACAATTAGTCTGATTTTTAGGGTTTTTCTTTTTACTAATAAAAATGTGTATTTATAGATATGGGTGTTTAAAAAGAATGACCTTCATCTGGCTAGAGAACTCATATAGTGGTATAATTTAAGAAACATAATGAAAATAGCTTTAGTGTGGATGCATTACAATATAGAGGGGAAAAGATGGATATAGATAGAACTATTTCAGTACAGATTCAAGGTTTGTTGGTGTTTGAAAGTCCTCTTCATCATGATGAGCGTGGCTATTTTTTAGAGAATTGGCGAAAGAAAGATTTGCTTGCAAATGGGGTGCCAGAGTCATTCTTTCATCATAAACTTCAAAATAATGTGTCTGTTTCAAAGCAGGGGGTTATCAGAGGGATGCATTGTCAGGGTTATGAAAAATTGATGACAGTAGCCTATGGGACTTTCAAAATGATTTTTATCGATTTGCGGATAGATTCTCCAACTTACAAATCTGTAGATGTGATAGATGTCCAACCTGGTAGGGCTGTTTTTGTCCCTGGCGGAGTTGCTAATGGTGCACAGTCGTTAGTTAATAATGGGATATTGAATTACCTGGTTGCTGACTATTATGATCCACATAAAAACTATTTAGGTATTACACCATTAGACAAAGACGCTCATTTGTCGTGGGATTCTCTTTTAAAACCAATCATTTCTGAAAAAGACCAAGCTGCTAAATCTTTCAAAGAAGTTCTTGAAATAATTGAATCAAGCAAGAAGAAAGTGGCCTTAATTGGCTCGACGGGTGCAGTTGGGAAAGTTTTATTTGATACATTAAGGAAGCAATCTGATATTGATTTAAGTTGTTTCAATAGAAATAATATTGAAGAAGCTTTGAAAGATTTTTATGATGTGGTCATTTGTACTGCTCCGTCATCAGAAAAATTATTAACCAATTTAGGTATGAAAAACGATGATGCGGAAATAGAGAAATTAGTAAATGTTCTAAAAAATATTCAGACAGGTCATATGATTTTAGTGTCCACTAAATCTGTATTTGATAGTGGCGCCAGATATAGCACTATTCATCAAAAGATATATAATGGCGTGACTGAGGCTCATCAAAATAAGAACACTATTTATATTATGGATACCTTATATGGAAAAACGCTGAAAAAGGGTTTTATCAATGATTTACTTTCTAGACAATGGACTTATATTTCAAATGATATTGTTTTGGATAAGCCTGAGTTAGAAAACTATTATCAAAAAGTAAATGATCAGTTATGGGATTTAGTAGAGCCTCTTCCAGATGAATTGTTGAGGGATTTAGAGCCAATTTCTGATATTTATCCTGATGAGATGTGCTATCAAGTAACAGCAATAAATGATTTGGTTTGTCATCTAGTAGCGAATTTAAATAGAATTGATGGAGTGAAACTGGGTATTGATCAGTCTGAAATTTTGACAGGTAGACAAATAAAGAATTTACTAAAAAATCCTGACAATTCTACTTTAGGACGATACTTTAAAAAGCAAGAAGGAGATTTTAATCTTGAAAATTTATGAAAATAATAGAGGTTTTCAACTAGGAAATTTGCTCTATCTCTTACTACAAGCGCATAGAGATCGGATGATGGGCTATGAGGAAAGTTATGTCTTACGAACAGGATATTTTCAGTTTGCCCAAACCTTTTTTCCAAAAACCGCTGTCTTATTTTCAAAAGCAAATGGTATCGAATTAGAAGATTTTGGTTATTTTCAAGAGGCAGGTGTTGACTATTCTTCAGAAGAATTGGACTCTTTTTGTAGAGAGTATTTGATTGAACCAGTAGTAGCTGCTTCCGCTCAATTTGAAGAGAAAAATGTGACAATTGCAATTAGAAGAACGGATTTTCTCAATGAACGAAATAGAAAAAATTACGGTTATAACGCTCAATTGTATATCGGTTCTTGTTTGGGAAAGATAGCAGCAATTGAAGGGGATAATTTTCAACATTTAACTATCCGAGTTACTTCAGACGATGTTGTCTGGTGTCGCGAAGAATTGGTACCTTTTCTAAACTCTCAGTATCATTTTGAAAACCCGATTATAGTTGAGGAGCAGGATGTTCAAGATAACTTTTTACAACTGTATAGCTGTAACAAGTATTTCATTTGTCCCAATTCGACCTATTGTTATTGGGTAGGTTATATTTTAAGACTGACAAAGCCTTTTGTAAAAGTGTTTGTTCCTGATTTTAATACTTTACTTGAACAAAATGGAAAACAAATTGCGGATACAAGAGAATGGGAAGTTGTAAGTGTTGACCGTACTGGCTTTGAGTGAAAAATATAAAAGGGAAAATAGATGAACTATAAAAATATCGTTGTGACTGGTGGAGCTGGTTTCATTGGTTCAAATTTTGTTCGATACCTAAAAGAGACTTATAAGGATATTCAGATTACGATTTTGGATAATTTGACTTACGCCTCTTCGATGAAAACAATCGAAGATTTATTGGATGATAGGGTATCGTTTTATAAACTGGATATCGCAAATGAGTTGGCATTAAGCAACTATATCGATGAAGGAGTTGATTTGATTGTTCATTTTGCAGCAGAATCTTTTAATGACAAGTCTTTGCACGATACGTCTGTTTTTGTGAAAAGTAATATTGTCGGGACGCACAATCTTTTAGAGTTAGCTAGGAAGTATGATATCCGTTTCCACCATATTTCAACAGATGAGGTTTATGGGGATTTCCCATTAGAAAGTAAGGATAAATTTACTGAAAAAACGCAGTACAATCCAAGTTCTCCCTATGCTGCTACAAAGGCTTCTGCTGATCTATTAGTGAAAGCATGGGTTCGTTCTTTTGGGGTTAGGGCTACGATTTCCAACTGTTCAAACAACTATGGACCCTATCAAAATCCTGAGAAATTTATCCCAAGGCAAATCACCAATCTTTTAACTGGACAGCAGGCAGTTCTATATGGAGCAGGACTGAATATTCGTGATTGGATTCATGTCAAAGATCATTGTCGAGCTATTGACACCATTATTGATAAGGGCGTTATTGGTGAGACCTACTTGATTGGTGTAAATAATGAGCGAACGAATGTTGAAGTTTTACAGAAAATCTTGTTGCAGTTAGGAAAATCTCAGGAAGATTTCAAGTATATAGCAGATAGACCAGGGCACGACCTTCGTTATGGAATTGACGCAAGTAAGTTATATACTGAATTAGGTTTTACACCTCTCTACGTGGATTTTGATAAAGGCTTAAAAGAAGTTATCCATTGGTATCAAGACCATGAAGATTGGTGGCAAGAGATGATTGCACAAAAGCAAGATGCTAAGTAAGAGTTTGTAAGAATGTTATGAGGAGTTAAATTTGGAGAATATAATTTTTTGTTCATCTCCCTTCCAGGTTTTAGTTGCTAAAGAAGTTGTACAGACTGTTTCAGAAGACTTTATCGGGATTTATCTAAAGATGTCAAATGATACGAGACAGACTTTTTATGCTGAACGGATGGCAGAATTTTGTAAGGAAGTCCTTGTTTTAGAAGGAAAGACAGTCTTCAATGATATTCAGGAAGCCTTAAAAGACAGGGCCATCAGTAATCTCTATCTAGCAAGCTTAGACAATCCTGTAGCTCTTAGCGTCTTTAATCCAAGTACAATGAATTTGTATACTTTTGATGATGGTAGTACTTCCGTTGTACCTCTCAATCTCTATACACAAAATCTTGAGAGGGGCATTCCTTATACAAACTTTACCTTGAGAGAGGTTATGTCTTTGTCAAATAGACATTATACGGTATTTGAGGACTGTATCCTCTTCCCAAAAGAGAAGCAGGTTTTTCTAAAGCTTCATCTTGAACCAAGTCATTTTCATAGGGCTAAAAATGGCAAGAAAATAAGTGTTTTTCTGGGGCAATTTCTAGGCTCTCTCCTTTATCAGGAAGATTTGGAAATTACCCAAAAATTGACTGCTAAAATTTTAGATGAACAGAAGATTGATTATTACTATCCCCATCCAAGAGTGCCTTTGAATCCCTATCAAGATAAATTGAAAGAAACTAGATTTTGCTTTGAAGAAGAAATTTATCTTTTGCTAGAGGAGTATGAGTTCGTTGAGGTACATGGTTTTTACTCAACTTCGCTTTTATTGGTCAAAGATATAGAGGGTGTATCGGTTCAGGGGTATCGGACTTTTTTAACAACTCATGAATCAAATGTTTTTGCAAAACGAGGTGTGCCCTATCAAAATGTATCTCAATCGGACACAGCTGTTGATATTGTCATGCCTGTCTATAATGGAGCTGAAACCATTAGTCAAACGATTGATTCTGTTTTAAATCAAACCCATCAAGCCTTTCGACTGTTCATTGTGGATGATGGTTCGACAGATAATACAGAGGAAGTATGTAAGCCATATCTAGTAGACGAGCGAATACAGTATATTAGGGAAGATCATAAAGGGATTTCAGAAACGTTAAATCGTGGAGTTAGTTTGTCTCAAACGGCTTATGTAGCCAGACAAGATGCAGATGATGTATGGATGCCTTGGCACTTAGATCTTCTCTTGCAGGAGTTAGAGAAAAATCCTCAACTCGACCTTATCGGGGCTAGAGTTGTCGCAGAAGAAGATGCTATAACAGATAAAATTAAACGGAATCAATCTCATCATTTATCAGGAGAAAAATTGTGGTTAGAACTTGCTTATCAAAATGTCTTTAACCATTCAACCGTCATTTTTAAACGCTCTGCCTATGATGAAGCAGGAGGCTATGATGCTAAGTGTGATGGGTTTGAAGATTGGCATTTGTGGTCTCGTATGGTCACCAAGGATAATGCCCTGATTTTAAATGTCACAACGACCTACTATCGTTTATCAGAACGTCATAAACGAGGGATGGCTTTCCGTGCAAGACTAGCAAGAAGTCGTGGATTAAGATTGGAAGATGTATTGGACTAAACTATGGTGAAAGTATTTACAATAAAGGAAGGCGTTCCTGTAAGCACTTATGGCTTTGAAAGAAGTCAATTGGCACGTCAAGAAATTTTTAAAAGTCTGTCCCTAGAACAGAAACTCGTTATAACAAATCTGGAAAATTTTGTACCGAATTTTGTAGAAACCTTAGAAAAACTTGGTTTTGAAAACTTCTATCATGTTATTTTTGACCAGTCAGATCTGGCTAGACAAAAGCCGAGTGTAGACAAAGAATTTATTCAAGAACTAGATCATATCAGTGAAGTCGAGTACACAAAAGAGGGATATGTAGGTCTTGTTCATTATAAAAATGGCGATATAGAATGTTATACCTCTCAATTGCTGTATCGTTTCCAATATCAAGAAAATCTCTTTACTCTTTATGATAGTAAAGGGGAGTTGCTAAAAGGGGATGTGAGTGAAAATTACCATTCTTACCAAAACCTAAGAAGTGGGGAAACCTATACTCAATGGCAGTTAGTTAGTCTCTATCTAGCCAACAATTCTACAGTGGAAGATTGCTTTATCATTGATATGGTCAATGAATATCCTCTTCAATTGAGGAAATTTTTCCAAAATACAGGAAGAAAGCTATTTGCCTATACCCATTACAATATTTTAGATCCGATGATGAAGTTTGTCTTACAAGGGTGGTGCCAAAATATCGTTGCAAGTCCAGTTTTGGAGCAACTAATAGGGAAAGAAAAGGTTTGTTTTTTGCCTCCAATGTTTGTGGATGGAGTTTTGGAAAAAGAATATACAAGAGTCACCGATTGGTGTATCGTTGGTAATATGACGATGATCAAACGGTGTGCCTGGGCAATTGAGGCCTTTCGACAAGTGCCGGATAGCCAGTTAACGATTTATGGTAACTTACCAGATGGCTATAGCCAAAAAGACTTGCCGTCGAATGTCCATTATGCAGGTTTTCTAGAAGAGGTCCCTTATGAAAAGCACCAAGGCTATCTCTCTTGTTCTATGAGTGAATGCTTTGCCAATGCGGCTGTAGAAGCATCTGCCAAGGGCTTGGTTTGTCTTTTGTCTGATACAGATTTAGCACACAGGTACTATAAGAGCCAATCTAAAGGTGTCACAACATTTGGCGACATTGGGGAGTTAATCTTGTGGCTCAATGCTTATCAAAAAGAAGGTCGTTACGCGTCAGCAACATTCTCTAAAGACTATCAAAAAAAGGAAATTCTGGGTATGTATAAGTATGTATTATCCTTAGAAATATGATATAATTGAAAGCGTAAAACTTTCTTAGTTTTATAGTTTTTAGCGCACATTTTATAGATTCAAAATATAAAAAACAATGAAATTTTAGGAAGGCGATGTTTTATGTTTCATACTGATAGACAGGAGAAATTTTCTCTTCGTAAGTATAAAGATGGTCGAACAGATTCTAAGTTAATTGGGGCAACGATTTTGGCAACAGGTGTGGCTTTAGCAGTTGGTGTAAGTCCAGTAGCTGCTAATGTTACTTCTAATGGTACAGATATGGCAACAATGGTGACTGATACATCGAAAGTAGCTTCGACAGCAGCCACAACTTTTACGGATGATCAAGATGCGTCCAAGACAGTAAAAGTGGATGCGGTATTAGAAAAAGGAACTGCTGAACCGACAAAAGCCAACAGTAATACAGGCGATGCTGATGGAACGGATACGTTAAATGTTAAATCAGAAGCAACTGTCAATTATAAGCTTGATTCTGATAAGTCATTACTAAAATCAGAAACAGTAGAAGCGGGAACAGGTACTGTAAAAACTCCTTATGATAAAAAAGGTCTTGCTTACGATACAGATGGTAAAGACTACCGTGAATCAACTGTGACTCAACCAGGAACTGTTGTGTCTAAAGATACTGGAAAAAAAGATACGGTAGAAGCTAACGGTAAAGTCTATGAGTACGCTGGAAAATCTGAAGTAGAAGGTGCTGATAAGCTTACTTATGATAAAACGCATTTCAACGATATTGAAGCAGCAGTCTCTCCCGAAGGAATGCATAACAAACTAGGTGAGATTGACTATACAAAAACAAAAGGCAAAGTTTACTTAGTTGAAGAAACAGCTGATGGACAATACGGTAAGTATGTTGTAGCAGATAATGGAGTAACTAGCGATGAAGATGCTGTTACAAAATGGAATGATGGTCAAGCTGATGCTAAAGAGTTTACTAAGGCTAATGTAACTCTTCAAAAAGGTGATACAGTTCTTGTCCTTGATAAAGATACGTATGCAGTAGGTCAAGGTAAATCTATTAAAAAAATCAAAAAAGGAAATATTACTTTCTCAGTAGAAGGAAAAATAGAAGTAACAAAGAAAGACAGAGGCTATTTCTCAACTTATATTGTAGACGACTATACTTTTGATGGACCTAAAGTCAACCATTATTATACACCTGGCGCAGATGGAATTTATGGGACTGCTGATGATGTAGAAAAAACACCTAGCGAAGATCCTACTTACGCATTATTAGGTTTTGGAACTGGTTATTCTGGGTCTGAAGTACAAAATTTAGCAACAGGTGATGAATATAGTTATGATTATAGACTAAATAAATCTCAATCATCATTAAAAGATATTTTAAAAAATTATACGGTTGCTAATTATAAAGCTTTAGAGTTCTTAGAAGGAAAAGCGACAGATGCAACTGAAAGAGAGAAAGTTCAGGCGGCTAAAGCGCGTTTAGATGCACATCTAAAAACTTTAGAAGATGATATCCAATCTGGGAAAGTGGAACTAGGATTGATAAAAACTGGGAGACGTGCTGGGGAATTTGTTTTGCATGCTCCTATAGACCTTAATACAGGGTATATTTCATCTGCTTCTGAAGATAAATTCAAAAAAATGTTAGCAGGTTTTCCGGAAATTATTGGAGAAGTATCGGTTACTGCAGCTAAAACAGATACTACAGAACTTCAAGATGGTAAATATAGAGAAATCCACACGACTACAGTATATAAATATACTCCAGATGATTATTCTCCACACGCTTACATTGATGTTATAACAACTAAAAAAATTAAAGAGTACACTGTTTATACTGGTAAGCCAGATGACTATATTCCATTAGTGGAAACTGAACCTGATAAAGAAACGACTGTAACTACGTTAGTTAATAAAGGAAAAGTTGAAATTGCTGCAGACGGTACAGTAACAGTTACAGGAGATGCAAAAGTAACAGATGAAAAGTATATTCCTACAGAAACTGTTGCTGAAAATAAATACATCATTAGTGGTGATAATGGTACAAGAACTCGTACAGAAACAACTGAATCAGCGACATTCACTAAAAAAGAAATTATCACACCAATCCGCGCTTACAAGGTAATGGGTGAAGAAAAACCAGTAGTAACTCATTACTACAACTTAAAAATCACAAAAGAAGAAGCGGGAACTGCAACGGCTACTAAACAAGGTAGCGTCGTTATCAAGTACGTCACAACTGATGGAAAACAATTAAAAACAGAAACTGATAAAGATAATGTTACATTAGAAACAAAAACTATCGTAAGCTTATATTCAGGTGAAACAAAAGTTGACGAACGCACTGATGTTAAAACAGTAGAACAAAACTACGACACGACACCAAAACAATATCCAACCTTAGTGGATGCTGATACTGGATTTACATACGAGTATGTAGGTCTAAAACAAGGTTCTCCAGCTGCTAGCGGTAAAGTCGTAGAAGGAACAACAGAGGTTGTTTACGAATATCGTCTAGTAAGTGAAGAAGAGAAAACTCCGTCTAAATCAGAAGTTACAAAAACAGGTTCTGTTGATGTGAAACACGTTGTGATCAACGAAGATGGAACGTTAAAAACATTAAAAGAAACAGAAGTAGTGAAAGATAAAGTGCCAGTTGAGTATGAAGATACTTATGTAACTTACTCAAAAGGTGTAAAAGTATCTGAACGTAAAGAAAAACGTACAGCTACAGAAAAATACGACACTACTGATAAACAATACCCAACTCTAAAAGACGAAGCAACAGGTTTAGTTTATAAATATGTAGGGCAAACATCTGATTCAGCCCCAGCGACAGGTGATGTAACAGAAGGTGAGCAACACGTTATCTACAGCTATACTCTAGATAAACAAGAGGAAACAACACCGACTGTAACTGAAGCTAAAGGTTCAGTGGTTGTTAAGTACGTTGATGCTGATGGTAATGAAATCAAAGATTCTGCGAATGTAGTGACGGATGCAGTTGTTAAAACAACGAAAACATACGCTACTAAGTCAGGAGAGGTTGTACTGTCGACTCGTGATGAAGTAACAGAAAATGATGTAAACTACAATACTGTTGAAAAGAAAGTTGATACAATCACTAAAGATGGTAAGAAATATGTCTTCCGTGGAGTGTATGAAGTTTCTGATAAGTACAACAACGTATTAGAAGAAACAGGTAAGGCGAAAGAAGGAGTTACAACAGTTGTATACCAATACGATTATGTTATTCCAGTAGATCCAACTAAGCCTAATGAAGGTGATAATAATCCTCCAAAACCAGAGGATAAGATTCCTAATGACCCACAAAACCGTTCATACAAAGACTTAGGTCTCTTAAAAGAAGTCAAACGTGATATCACTTATGTATACGAAAATGGACCAAAAGTGGGACAGGAAGCAAGTGCACCTATTAACCAAAATGCACGCTTCACAAGAACTGCAGAAATCAATAGTAGAACTGGTGAGGTAGTATATACAAGCGAGTGGACTCCAGAACAAAAACTTGCAGAAGTAGTGTCACCAAAAATCGATAAATATGCAGTTGATAAAGAAAAAGTAGCTGAATTAGCAGTAACGCACGAATCTGAAGACAGTAGCGAAATTGTTAAATACCGTGAAAATCCTGAAATTATCGAACATGATGCAGCAAAAGACAAAAAAGGTTCTGTAGTTGTTAAGTATGTAGACGCTCAAGGAAATGAAATCAGTGAAGAGGTAACTGTTAAAGATAATGCAGTAGTAGAAAAAGCTACGACAAAAGTCTATGCAAATCGTGAAGAAACTACTTATACAGCAACAAATGAAGAATACAGCACTGTAGCGAACCGTAAAGACGTTATCGAAGCTAATGGTAAGAAATACAAATACAGCGGTGTATATGAAGCTTCTGATAAATTCAATAATACTACAGAAGAAACAGGTAAGGTGAAAGAAGGAACTACGACAGTTGTATACCAATATGACTACATTATTCCAGTAGATCCAACTAAACCTAACGATGGTGATCAAAATCCTCCAAAACCAGAGGATAAAATTCCTAACGATCCAAAAGGTCGCACCTACAAAGATTTAGGTTTACTAACAGAAGTGAAACGTAACATCACTTATGTATACGAAAATGGACCAAAAGCAGGTCAGGAAGCAAGTGCACCTGTTAACCAAAATGCTCGTTTCACAAGAACTGCCGAAATCAACAGTAGAACTGGTGAAGTGACGTATACAAGTGATTGGACTCCAGAACAAAAACTTGTTGAAGTAGTGTCACCAGAAATCAAAAATTACACTGTAGATAAAGCAAAGGTAGATGAATTAACTGTAACACATGAATCTAAAGATTCAGAGGTTGTTGTTAAGTATTCTCAGAATAAACCAAACAGTGTACGTGATTACGCAAAAGACAAAAAAGGAACAGTTATCGTTAAATTCGTAGATATTAATGAAAACTTCCTTGCAGATGACGTAGTCGCTAAGAACAATGTCATTGTAGCTGAAGCGACAACTACAATTATTGACGGCAAAGAAGAAACTACATATAAAGCTACCGGAGAAGAGTATGCTGTGACAGCTCCTGAGACTATCGAGGTAGATGGAGTAACATTCAAACTTAAACGTGTTTTTCCAGCTGGTGATAAATTCAAAAATACTGTAGAGGAAAAAGGTTTAGTTAAAGAAGGAGTAACTACAATTGTTTACCAATATGTAATGCAAATTGATGCTCCAAAAGTTGAAGTGCCAGAATTTGAAG
Source organism: Streptococcus mitis (assembly GCF_022137125.1). Taxonomy (GTDB): domain Bacteria; phylum Bacillota; class Bacilli; order Lactobacillales; family Streptococcaceae; genus Streptococcus; species Streptococcus mitis_CE. The sequence continues at coordinate 96,088 of NZ_JAKNEQ010000004.1, forward strand.
GTGGAGTAGTTCCGTTAGATCCGCCAACTGTGGAGATTCCAGAGCTGAAGATTCCTGAAGAACCAAAACCACAGCCAGAGCCAAATCCAATTCCGACTCCAGCTCCTGCACCTACACCACAACCAGCTCCAACACCTCAACGAAACGAGACTCCAAAACCACCTGTACCTGTGGCGGAAGATTCGGGAACACCGGCAGTTCCGAACAAACCAGTACCTTCAAATTACAATCCGGATGGAAACACTTATCCAGCTCCATCAACTGAGGTAACTCAATTGCCAGATACTGGTACGGAATCGAACGCAGCCTTGGCAGCATTCGGATTTGTTGGAATTTTGAGTGGTCTAAGTATCGTTCTTCGTAAGAAGGATAATGAGTAAAATTTGTTCAAAATTTTAATGAGTTTCTAGTTATAGATTGCTAGACCTCTTGAGTGAGGTAAGGTATGTATTTGGAGAAGGCTTAGGCCTTCTCCATTTTATATATAATTTGAATAAAAAAGTGTTGTGTCTTCTACAATAGATTCAGATGATGGGCGACTTATGATGGAAATGCCAAGGAATTTCAATAGATGATAATATGGAAGAGTTCAAGAATGAAACTGGTTTTCACGTTTTTTCTTGACTCTTTTTTTGGTTGTGATATAATTAACCAGTAAATAATTTTTCAAAGAATAGTATTTTTCTCTTAAAAAAGAGAAGTCCAAAAGGAAAGGAGTCAGATATGAGACAGCTAGCGAAGGATATCGATGCTTTTTTGAATGAGGTGATTTTGCAGGCAGAAAATCAGCATGAAATCCTAATAGGTCATTGTACTAGCGAGGTGGCCCTGACCAATACTCAGGAGCACATTCTTATGCTCTTGTCAGAGGAATCTTTAACAAATTCAGAATTGGCGTGTCGCCTCAATGTCAGTCAGGCAGCAGTTACCAAGGCCATTAAGTCTTTGGTCAAGGAAGGGATGTTGGAAACATCTAAAGATCCTAAGGATGCGCGTGTGATTTTTTATCAGTTGACTGATTTGGCTCGTCCAATCGCTGAGGAGCACCATCATCACCATGAGCATACACTTTTAACCTATGAACAAGTGGCAACTCAGTTTACTCCAAATGAACAAAAAGTGATTCAGCGGTTTTTGACTGCTTTAGTAGGAGAAATCAAATAATGAGATACATTACGGTAGAGGATTTATCCTTCTATTATGATAAGGAGCCCGTTCTTGAACATATCAATTATAGTGTTGATAGTGGGGAATTTGTTACCTTGACAGGGGAAAATGGAGCAGCTAAGACGACACTGATTAAGGCCAGTCTTGGAATCCTCCAGCCACGCATTGGAAAGGTGACCATTTCAAAGACAAATACGCAGGGTAAGAAATTGAGAATAGCTTACCTTCCTCAACAGATTGCCAGTTTTAACGCTGGTTTTCCAAGTACGGTTTATGAATTTGTCAAGTCGGGTCGCTATCCGCGAAAAGGCTGGTTCCGTCGTTTGAATGCTCATGATGAGGAGCATATCAAGGCTAGTCTGGACTCAGTTGGAATGTGGGAACACCGAGACAAACGCTTGGGGTCTCTATCTGGAGGACAAAAGCAGCGAGCGGTGATCGCGCGTATGTTTGCTTCGGATCCAGATGTGTTTATCCTAGATGAGCCGACAACGGGGATGGATGCAGGAAGTAAAAACGAATTTTACGAACTCATGCACCACAGCGCCCATCATCATGGCAAGGCTGTTTTGATGATTACCCATGACCCTGAAGAAGTTAAGGACTATGCGGACCGCAATATTCATCTAGTCCGTAACCAAGACTCGCCATGGCGTTGTTTCAACGTTCATGAGAATGATCAGGAGGTGGGCCATGCTTAGTTTGTTATCTTATGACTTTATGCAACGTGCCTTTCTGGCCGTTATTGCCATGAGTCTTTTCTCGCCAGTATTGGGGACCTTCCTTATCTTGCGCCGTCAGAGTTTGATGAGTGATACCCTCAGCCACGTCTCACTTTCAGGTGTAGCCTTTGGTCTGGTACTAGGGATTTCTCCGACTATTTCCACTATTGCTATTGTCTTGATTGCGGCGGTCTTTCTGGAGTATCTCCGTACGGTTTACAAGAGCTTTATGGAAATCGGGACAGCTATCCTCATGTCAACGGGTCTGGCTGTTTCTCTGATTGTCATGAGCAAGGGTAAAAGCTCGAGTTCTATGAGTTTGGACCAGTATCTTTTTGGTTCAATCGTGACGATCAGCGAAGAGCAGGTTATTTCCCTCTTTGTCATTGCGGCGGTTGTTTTGATTTTGACCTTCCTCTTCCTTCGTCCGATGTACATTTTGACCTTTGATGAGGATACGGCCTTTGTGGATGGCTTGCCAGTTCGTACCATGTCCATTCTTTTTAACATGGTGACGGGGGTGGCCATTGCCCTTATGATTCCAGCTGCGGGAGCTCTTCTGGTATCGACCATTATGGTCTTGCCAGCCAGTATTGCCCTGCGTCTCGGGAAAAACTTTAAATCGGTTATGCTGCTTGCCAGTGCTATTGGATTTTTGGGAATGGTAGCAGGACTTTACATTTCCTACTATGCAGAAACACCTGCAAGTGCAAGTATTACCATTATTTTTGTAACTGTCTTTTTACTTATTAGTTTAGTAAGACGTTTTATCAAATAGGAGACTAACGTGAAAAAAATTAGCTTATTGTTCGCCAGTTTATGTGCCTTGTTTTTAGTGGCTTGTTCCAATCAAAAGCAGGCAGATGGCAAACTAAATATTGTGACAACCTTTTACCCTGTCTATGAATTTACCAAGCAAGTCGCAGGAGATACTGCTAATGTAGAACTCCTCATCGGTGCTGGTACAGAACCCCATGAATATGAACCGTCTGCCAAGGCAGTTGCCAAAATCCAAGACGCAGATACCTTCGTTTATGAAAATGAAAACATGGAAACATGGGTCCCTAAATTGCTAGATACTTTGGATAAGAAAAAGGTCAAAACCATCAAGGCGACAGGCGATATGTTGCTTTTGCCAGGTGGTGAGGAAGAAGAGGGAGACCATGACCATGGAGAAGAAGGCCATCACCATGAGTACGATCCCCATGTTTGGTTATCACCAATTCGTGCCATTAAACTTGTAGAGCACATCCGTGATAGCTTGTCAGCAGATTATCCTGATAAAAAAGAGACCTTTGAGAAGAATGCTGCTGCCTATATCGAAAAATTACAAGCCTTGGATAAGGCTTATGCAGAAGGCTTGTATCAAGCCAAACAAAAGAGCTTTGTGACTCAACACGCAGCTTTTAACTACCTTGCCTTGGACTATGGGCTTAAGCAAGTATCAATCTCAGGTCTCTCTCCGGATGCAGAACCATCAGCTGCTCGCTTGGCAGAATTGACAGAGTATGTCAAGAAAAATAAAATTGCCTATATCTACTTTGAAGAAAATGCTTCTCAAGCCCTTGCTAACACACTTTCAAAAGAGGCAGGTGTCAAAACAGATGTCCTTAATCCTTTAGAAAGTCTGACAGAAGAGGATACCAAGGCTGGAGAAAACTACATTTCCGTTATGGAGAAAAACCTCAAGGCTCTAAAACAAACAACGGACCAAGAAGGCCCAGCAATTGAGCCCGAAAAGGCAGAGGATACTAAGACAGTTCAAAATGGTTACTTTGAGGATGCAGACGTTAAGGACCGCACTTTGAGTGACTATGCAGGTAACTGGCAATCAGTTTATCCTTTCCTTGAAGATGGCACGTTGGATCAAGTCTTTGACTACAAGGCTAAGTTGACTGGTAAGATGACTCAGGCTGAGTACAAGGCTTACTATACAAAAGGCTACCAGACAGATGTGACTAAGATTAACATTACTGATAATACTATGGAATTTGTTCAAGGTGGACAAAGTAAGAAATTCACCTACAAGTATGTTGGAAAGAAAATCTTGACTTATAAGAAAGGAAATCGTGGCGTGCGCTTCCTCTTTGAAGCGACAGATGCGGATGCTGGACAATTCAAGTATGTTCAGTTTAGTGACCATAATATCGCCCCAGTTAAGGCAGAACATTTCCATATCTTCTTTGGAGGCACAAGCCAAGAAGCCCTCTTTGAAGAAATGGATAACTGGCCAACCTATTACCCAGATAACCTATCTGGTCAAGAAATCGCCCAAGAAATGTTGGCGCATTGATGAGAATCAAAGGATAGCTTTGTATGAGGCTATCCTTTTTAGTTACAAAATAGATGGTTAACATTTTATTTTTAAAAATCGCAGTAAAAACTGCACAGCCTTCTTTAAATGTGCTATAATACAGGAAAATAATGATGGAGGTCACGATAATGGCAACATTTTTGATGATTTTTGTGGTGGTTTGTGTGCTCCTATTGGTGATAGTCACACTGAGTACAGTTTATGTGGTTCGTCAGCAGTCGGTGGCGATTATTGAACGCTTTGGGAAATACCAAAAGGTTGCCAATAGCGGTATTCATATTCGCTTGCCTTTTGGGATTGACTCGATTGCAGCGCGGATTCAGTTGCGCTTGTTGCAAAGCGATATTGTGGTTGAGACTAAGACCAAGGACAATGTGTTCGTTATGATGAATGTAGCGACTCAGTACCGTGTCAATGAGCAGAGCGTGACAGATGCCTACTATAAACTCATGCGTCCAGAATCTCAGATTAAATCTTATATCGAAGACGCTCTTCGCTCTTCTGTTCCAAAATTAACCTTGGATGAATTGTTTGAGAAAAAAGATGAGATTGCCCTTGAAGTCCAACACCAAGTAGCAGAAGAAATGACTACTTATGGTTATATTATCGTGAAAACCTTGATAACCAAGGTTGAACCAGATGCAGAAGTCAAGCAATCCATGAATGAAATCAATGCGGCGCAACGTAAGCGGGTCGCAGCGCAAGAATTGGCGGAAGCAGACAAGATTAAAATCGTCACTGCAGCTGAAGCAGAAGCAGAAAAAGACCGTCTTCATGGTGTGGGGATTGCCCAACAACGTAAGGCGATTGTGGATGGATTGGCAGAGTCTATCACCGAACTCAAGGAAGCCAATGTTGGTATGACAGAAGAGCAAATCATGTCCATTCTTTTGACCAACCAGTATTTGGATACCTTGAATACCTTTGCCTCTAAAGGAAACCAAACTATCTTTTTACCAAATACGCCAAATGGTGTGGATGATATCCGTACACAAATCTTGTCAGCCCTTCGCGCTGAGAAGAAATAATAGACTAAAGAGCTTGGTTTCAGGCTCTTTTTGTTTTACGATCGTGGGCTTGGGAACTAAAATTCTCCTCTACAAATTATAGAATCTTTTCTGAGTATTTAGGGAGTGATGGAGGAAGTGTTGAAAGCGCTTTTGTTTTGTGCTATAGTCAAGTAAATCGAGTCGTTTAAAGAGGAATGCTTGTATGAGAAGAGAAGAAGTTTTACGAAATCACTGGTTTTTTAGCCAGGAAGTGGGGAAAGAAGATGCCTTGGCACCAGATTTTCAGAGGGAAAATTGGCAGGCTATTCAAGTGCCACACGACTGGAGTATTTACAATGATTTTGACCAGTATTCGCCAGCGCAAAATGAGGGTGGTCAGCTAAATGGGGGTCAGGCTTGGTACCGGACGCAGTTTTACTTGGAAGAAGATGTCAGTCTTGTATCGGTGCGTTTGTTGTTTGATGGAGTTTACATGAATGCCCAAGTTTATATCAACGGGCAAGTGCTGGGTTATTATCCAAATGGCTACACACCTTTTTCTTATGATATCACGCCTTATCTAAGAAATGATGGGACGGCCAACCAGCTTGCGGTTTTTGTGGAAAATCAGCAACCTAGCAGTCGTTGGTATTCTGGTAGCGGTATTTACCGAGAAGTGAGATTGTTGATTACAGATTCGGTGCATCTGGATTTATATGGGATTAAGATAGAAAGTCCCAAGCTAAAGGAACAAAGAGATGGATGGGTGGAAACTCAGCTTACAAGTAAGGTTTCAAATGATGGACCTCAGTCCGTGTCGGTGTATTTGGAGCAGAGTATCTGGTATGATGGACAACAGGTTTCAGACTGGCAGGCGACAGACTCTCTAGTAATTGAGTCTGGGGACAAATATTCTTTCAAACAAGCCATATCAATTTTTCACCCCTTGCTTTGGGATATTGACCACCCTCGTCTCTATCAATTGAAGACTCGCCTCTACAAAAATGGCATTTTGGTTGATGAAGAAGAGGAGACTTTTGGTTACCGTTATATGGATTGGCAAGCGGATAAGGGCTTCTTTCTCAATGGTCGCTGGTTGAAGATTCATGGGGTTTGTCTCCACCATGACTATGGAGCACTGGGAACTGTGGAAAACAGGTCAGCTGCCGAGAGACGCTTGCGCCAGATGAAGGAAATGGGGGTCAATGCTATTCGAATCACCCATAATCCAGCCAGTAGCATCTTGCTGGATGTGGCTGCTAAAATGGGGCTACTTATTCAAGAGGAAGCCTTTGACACCTGGTATGGAGGCAAGAAAGAATATGACTATGGTCGCTTTTTTGAGGAAGAAGCGACTCATCCAGAAGCGAAAGCTGGCGATTTCTGGTCAGACTATGATTTGCGAATCATGATTGAGCGTGGCAAGAACAACCCAGCGATCATTATGTGGTCCTTGGGAAATGAAGTCAGCGAAGCAAATGGCGATGCTCATTCATTGAAGACTATCAAACGCTTGCTAGAAAGGGTTAAGGAAGTTGATGATAGCCGTTTTGTGACCATGGGAATGGATCAATTCCGCTTTGGCGATGGTTCTGGAGGTCATGAAAAGATTGCTGATTTGCTGGATGTGGTGGGCTTAAATTACTCGGAAGATAATATTGATGGGATTCGCAAAAGACATCCCAAGTGGCGACTTTACGGATCTGAAACCTCATCGGCTACAAGGACGCGTGACAGCTATTTTCGACCAGATAAGGAATGGGTTGGGGATAATCGCCGCGTGCGGAATTTTGAACAGTCAGACTATGGCAATGATCGAGTTCCTTGGGGGAAGACGGCGACGGCTTCTTGGATAGCAGATAGAAATCGGCTAGACTATGCGGGTCAGTTTATCTGGACAGGAGTGGACTATATCGGTGAGCCGACTCCTTGGCACAACCAAAATGACACGCCTGTAAAGAGTTCCTATTTTGGGATTGTGGACACAGCAGGGATTCCTAAAAATGACTATTATCTCTATCAAAGTCAGTGGGTGGACCTAGATCAGCAGCCTATGGTTCATATCCTGCCCCACTGGAATTGGGAAATCCACAAGAGTTATCAACAAGTTGTGGATAAGTATGGGGATATCCCTGTTCGAGTGTATTCAAATGCTGGTTCAGTAGAGCTATTTCTCAATGGAAAATCCCAAGGCAGAAAGAATTTTCAGGAAAAATGGACTTCAGATGGTAGAAAATACCAAGAGGGACAAGGTTATGCCCAGCTCTATCTTGAATGGCGTTTGCCCTATCAACCGGGAGAATTGCGTGCTGTGGCCTATGACAGTCAAGGTCAGCTTGTGGCAGAAGATAGGGTGGTGACTGCAGGTAAGCCAGCCAAAATCGGGTTACATGCCGATAAATCACAACTGGAGCCAGATGGGCAAGACCTCCTTTATCTCTATTTTGATGTATTGGACCAAGCTGGAAATTGGGTGCTGAGTGCTTCCAATCAGCTTCATTTTGAAATTGAAGGCCCTGCTCGTATTGTAGGAGTGGATAATGGCAGGCAGGCCAGTCGTGAACGTTATCAAGCCCAGAAAAATGGTCAGTTTAAGCGGAAAGCCTTTCATGGCAGAGGTGTCCTCTTAGTTCAGAGCTTGGAGCAGGTGGGTCTAGTCAGAGTAAAGGCCAGTGCCAGAGGGCTAGAGCCAGCAAGTTTTGATATCTTAGTGGGAGAGGCTTTTGATTGCAAGCCAGTAAAAAATCAGCGCTTGTTTGAGATTCGAGTGGACAAGCAGGCAGGATTACAAGAAGGATCTTCCCCATCTATTGGACTTTATCCACAAACTGTGGATAACCCTGTGAACAAGGTGGGGAATAGTGAAGTGATTTGGGAGATGAGTGGCAGTGCCCACGCCATTATCAAGCAGGGAGTGCTTCATTGCTTGTCTGCAGGGGACTTGGCTATTCGCGCCTTTTATCAAGGGAAGGCCTATCAAACTCATTTGCAGGTGGCAGAAAATACCTCACTAAGGCAAGCAGTTTCTGTACGACCACTTCGCTTGTATACAAATAAGGGAACTTATCCACAGCTTCCATCTTCAGTTTTGGTGGACTATGAGTTTGGCGGTGCAAAACGAGTCAAGGTTGTTTGGGAGACGATCTCCGAAGAAGATATAGCAAGCTTTCATGAATTTACGGTATCTGGTCAGCTGGAAGGGCTGGATTTAAAGGCTTCTGCTCAGGTTTGTGTCCAAGGGATTTGCGCTATTGAGCCTGAAAGGGTTTGGACGCTTGTTAAGGAAGCCCCACATTTACCAGACCGAGTCAAGCTAGTCTTATCAGATGGCAGACGAGATACGACCAAGGTGACTTGGGATGAACTCAATCCTCAAGTCTATGCTCAGGTAGGAAAATATGTGCTCACAGGGCAAGTAGCGGGCTGTGAGTTGCCAGCAACAGTCACCATTCATGTGACAGATGCCAGTGTAGATGGGGAAGTTATTTCCAATCAGTGGACAGGATCTAACCTGCCTCTGGTCTTTGCTTCCCACTCAGAACCGAATCATCCAGCCTCTTACCTCAATGACAAGGTTATTGCTAGGAAGAAATCGACAGCCAATACTTGGATTACCAAGTCAGAGCAGGCTAGCGTCGGTATTCTGTTTGGAGATGCAGGGATTTTAAAACCGCGATTTGTGGATAACCTGACCGTGTATTATGTTGAAAATCAAGACTATGTGGCGGTGGAGCCAAGCTTTATTGATTATTACATAGGGAATGAGCCTAGCCTGCTTCGGACTCCCAACCATTTGGATAAGGATTCCCTGCTCAAGCAAGAGCAGAATTGGCGCCCTGTATCAGCTATCCGAAAAGTGTCAAGCGACAAGGATGAGGAGCTTCGTTTTGAATTTGACAAGGTGGAAACCTATGCCCTTCGGCTTCGATTTGAAGGCTTGACTAGTCCCCTAGCCTTAACAGAATTGCAAGTACATGCCAAAAAAGTAAAGAAAAATGTAGATAGGAAGTAATATGGTAAGAGAAATAAAACCGCATGGGCCCTTGCCTAGTCAGACCCAGCTAGCTTATTTAGAGGATGAACTAGCAGCCTTTATCCATTTTGGCCCAAATACCTTTTATGATCAGGAATGGGGGACAGGTCAGGAAGATCCTGAACGCTTTAATCCGACAAGGTTAGATGCGCGTGAGTGGGTTCGCGTGCTCAAGGAAACGGGCTTTAAAAAGTTGATTTTGGTGGTCAAGCACCATGACGGCTTTGTCCTTTATCCGACGGCTCACACAGATTATTCGGTCAAGGCCAGTCCTTGGAGGAATGGAGAGGGGGACTTGCTCCTTGAAGTATCCCAAGCTGCCACGGAGTTTGATATGGATATGGGGGTCTACCTATCGCCTTGGGATGCCCACAGTCCTCTCTATCATGTGGAGCGAGAAGCGGACTATAATGCCTATTATCTGGCTCAGCTAAAGGAGATTTTATCAAATCCTGCCTATGGAAATGAAGGGAAATTTGCAGAGGTATGGATGGATGGTGCTAGAGGAGAGGGCGCTCAAAAGGTCAATTATGAATTTGAGAAATGGTTTGAAACCATTCGTGAGCTACAGGGAGATTGCTTGATTTTTTCAACAGAAGGCACCAGTATCCGCTGGATTGGCAATGAACGAGGGTATGCAGGTGATCCACTGTGGCAAAAGGTGAATTCTGACAAACTAGGAACAGAAGCAGAGCTGGACTATCTTCAGCATGGAGATCCCTCAGGTACGATTTTTTCAATCGGAGAGGCAGATGTTTCCATCCGGCCAGGTTGGTTTTACCATGAGGACCAGGATTCTAAGTCTCTTGAGGAGTTGGTCGAAATCTATTTTCACTCAGTGGGGAGAGGAACCCCGCTCCTACTTAATATTCCGCCGAATCAAGCTGGGCTATTTGATGCAAAGGATATTGAACGCCTCTATGAATTTGCGGCCTATCGCAATGAGCTCTATAAAGAAGATTTGGCTCTGGGAGCTAAGGTATCTGGTTCTGCTCTTTCCGCAGACTTTGCCTGTCACTATTTGACAGATGGCCTTAAGACCAGCTCTTGGGCAAGCGATGCAGGCTTGCCAATCCAGTTAGAACTCGACTTAGGGTCACCTAAAACTTTTGATGTAATTGAGTTAAGAGAGGATTTGAAGCTAGGGCAACGAATTGCTGGTTTTTATGTGCAAGTAGAGGTGGACGGTGTCTGGCAAGAATTTGGTACAGGCTTTACAGTTGGTTATAAGCGCCTCTTGCGAGGTTCGCTAGTAGAGGCACAGAAGGTGCGCGTGATGATTACAGAGTCACAGGATTTACCTGTATTGACAAAGATTTCACTCTATAAAACTCCTAGCTTATCAAAAACAGAAGTTGTTCAGGGGCTAGCATTTGTAGAAAAAAGTCTAGCTGTGACAAAGGGAGAGACTCTTCATTTTAGGATTGAACGTAGCGAAAGTAGTACTCCTTTAGAGACTAAGATTTCGATCCAACCGGGGACAGGTGTCCATGGTGTCGCCTATCAGGACGAAATTCAAGTCCTTCAATTCCAAGCTGGGGAAAGCAAAAAAGACCTGACCATACCAACCCTGTATTTTGCTGCCGACAAGACCTTGGATTTCTATCTGAATCTGACTGTTGATGGACAGCTGGTTGATCAAGCTCAAGTACAAGTTTCATAAAATAAAAGAACCTTTGCACGATACAAAGGTTCTTTTGTCTACTAGCTAGTGACTTGGTAACCAGCTGAGGGTGAAGGTTAGTTGTTCAGCTTTTAGGAGATCTTGGTGTTGAATAGTTGATACTAGAGTTGTGTCCAGTCGGCATTCTTTTACAAAGTTAAAATGGCTGTGGTTTTGCTCAGCATGAATATCTAGCCATTTATCTTCTTTGGCAAGGTAGACTCGGAGGTGGTCAAAGAGAGGGATTCCGAGGTCATAGCTTGGTTTTCCTGGACAGGTCGGATAAAAACCGAGAGTTGACCAGATGTACCAGGCTGAGAGACTGCCATTGTCTTCATCGCCAGGATAGGCTTCCCAACTTGGGTGAAAAGCTTTCTGACGGAGCGTCTTGATGAGAAGAGCAGTGTAGTCAGGGTAATCGCAGTAACGGAAGAGATAAGGAATGTGAAAGCTTGGCTGGTTGGAAATGGCGAGTTGTCCAAAAGGAGCAGTAGCCATCTCGCTCATTTCGTGAATCTCGTAGCCATAGCCTGTTGTCTCAAAGAGGGGAGCCTCCTGACAGGCTTTTAAAAGATAGTTGCTAAAGGCTTCTTTTCCACCCATAAGCTGGATCAAGCCTGGGATATCGTGGAGGACGCCTAAAGTTGCTTGGATGGCTGAACATTCGGCATAATCACGTCCCCAACTATAAGGAGAGAAATCAGGACGGAAGTTGCCTTGACCATCACGCGCTCGCATGTAACCTGTCTCAGCGTCAAATAGATGGCGGTAATTTTGTGATGCGGCCTTGTAGGTTTCAGCGATTTCTATTTTCCCTAGTTTTTCAGCACAGCTAGAGATACAAAAGTCACTATAGGCATAGTCTAGGGTGTGGCTGACGCTTTCGTGGTGGTCGGTAGAGAGGTAGCCTAGTTCTTGGTATTGGGCTAATCCGTGACGACCATTGATGCCGAGAGGGTCGGACTTGGTGGCTGTTTCAAGCATGGCTTGGAGGAGTTCTTCTTCTAGGTCGGGGGCCATGTCCTTGCAGGCGCTATCTGCGATAATGCCATCTAGCAGGGTACCTGGCATCATGCCACGTTCATCTGGAGCCAGCCATTTTGGAAGGAAACCAGTATCGCGGTAGTTATTGAGAAATCCTTCTAAGAAGCGGTGGTAGTGTTCTGGTATGATAAGAGCAAAGAGGGGGAAGGTGGTGCGGAAGGTATCCCAGAAACCATTGTTGCTGAAGAGGACACCAGGCTTGACAGTTCCAGTAGCCAAATCTATGTGGATGGCTTGTCCTGATTCATCAACCTCATAAAAAGTCTGAGGAAAGAGGAAGAGTCTGTAGAGACAGTGATCAAAGAAGGTCCGGTCAGCCTCTCCTGTCTTTATAACATCAAAACGATGGAGGAGATTTTCCCAGTCCGCTTGTGCATTTGCTTTACAGTTATCAAAATCTTTTTGAGGTAGATTAAGCAGAGCCTGAGAGTGAGAGATGAAAGAAGTCGCTAGCTGAATTTCAGCATGGCTACTTGCTAAGTCAATTAGCCAGTCTTCGCCTTCTTGGCTGATAGCAAGGATATCCGTATTCATTTTCAGGGATGTGAACAGTATCAGTGGATTTTTGTTGGTTTCAGTTTTACCTTCTTGTCGTAGGGTAAGAGTCCGCTCATCTACTTGCTCCACTGTCAGTTCATCTGCTGCGTGAAGATAGAGGGAGAGGGCTTTGCCTTGCTTTTGTTCCAAACGAATAGAAGCACCGTAGCAAGTCGGTGTAAGCTGGCTTTCAATCTGATAGCGCAGGGAGAAAATTTTCAGATAATGAGGTTGGAAAGAGGCCTTATCCATATCATAGGAAGACTGGCGATGGAAGAGGCTGTCTCCACCCAGTTGGCCTGTGACAGGTGTCAGAAGGAGCCAAGAGTAGTCGCCAATCCAAGGGCTGGGCTGGTGGGTTAATCGAATCCCCTGAAAGATAGGCAGATGCGGATCGAAAAACCAAGAGCCCTCCTGGTCACTGGTCTGGGGTACAAAGTAATTCATCCCAAAAGGCACGCCTGTGTATGGCAGGGTATTTCCCCGAGAGAAGGCATGCTTGCTGGCAGTTCCAAAGCGGGTATCGATGGTTTCAAGTAGTAGTTTCATAGTCTTTCCTTTAGCTGTTTTTCTACATTATATCAGAAAAAGAGGGCCTTTAGAAAAGGAGCTTCAAAGATAACTATTTTGTAGAAAAATGACTATCATTTGTGTATGTATTTTCTGTCTCAAAAGCTATATACTGAAAATGAAACTTGTTTGAAAGAGGACACTGCACGATGATTTATTCAAAAGAAATTGTTCGAGAATGGCTAGATGAAGTGGCAGAGCGGGCTAAGGACCATCCAGAGTGGGTGGATGTTTTCGAGCGTTGCTATACAGACACCTTGGACAATACGGTTGCAATCCTAGAAGATGGTTCAACCTTTGTACTCACTGGTGATATTCCTGCTATGTGGCTTCGAGATTCGACAGCTCAACTAAGACCCTACCTGCATGTGGCTAAAAGAGATGCCCTCCTGCGTCAGACCATTGCAGGTTTGGTCAAGCGTCAGATGACCTTGGTACTCAAGGATCCTTATGCCAATTCCTTTAATATTGAGGAAAACTGGAAGGGGCACCACGAGACCGACCATACAGACCTTAATGGCTGGATTTGGGAACGCAAGTACGAGGTGGACTCGCTTTGCTATCCTTTGCAGTTGGCTTATCTCCTATGGAAAGAGACTGGCGAGACTAGCCAGTTTGATGAGACTTTTGTCGCAGCGACTAAGGAAATTCTCCATCTGTGGACAGTGGAACAAGACCACAAGAACTCTCCTTATCGTTTTGTCCGAGATACGGACCGTAAGGAAGACACCTTGGTAAATGATGGATTTGGCCCTGACTTTGCAGTGACAGGTATGACTTGGTCAGCCTTTCGTCCGAGTGATGACTGTTGTCAGTATAGTTACTTGATTCCGTCAAATATGTTTGTTGTAGTAGTCTTGGGTTATGTGCAAGAAATCTTTGCAGCATTAAACCTAGCTGATAGCCAGAGAATTATTGCTGATGCCAAGCGCCTCCAGTCTGAAATCCAAGAAGGAATCGAAAATTACGCCTACACAAGCAACAGCAAGGGCGAAAAGATTTATGCCTTTGAAGTAGACGGTTTGGGAAATGCTAGCATTATGGATGATCCAAATGTACCAAGTTTGTTGGCTGCGCCTTATCTGGGCTACTGTTCAGTCGATGATGAAGTTTACCAAGCAACTCGCCGTACCATTCTGAGTCCAGAAAATCCTTACTTCTATCAGGGAGAATACGCTAGCGGTCTCGGAAGTTCTCATACCTTCTATCGCTATATCTGGCCAATCGCCCTTTCTATCCAAGGTTTGACAACAAGAGATAAGGCAGAGAAGAAATTCTTGTTGGATCAGCTGGTTGCTTGCGATGGTGGTACAGGTGTCATGCACGAAAGCTTCCACGTGGACGACCCAACTCTCTACTCTCGTGAATGGTTCTCTTGGGCTAACATGATGTTCTGTGAATTGGTCTTGGATTACTTGGATATCCGCTAAGGAACATGCTTTAGCGCAACTGATTCTTGGAAAGAATCATAAATTTACATCCAAAAACGTTAACAATAAAAATTTAAATTTAGAATGAGGTTTTACTTCATGGAAAATGTTGTCGTACATATTATCTCACATAGTCACTGGGATCGTGAGTGGTACTTGCCTTTTGAAAGCCACCGTATGCAGTTGGTGGAATTATTTGACAATCTCTTTGATCTCTTTGAAAATGACCCTGAGTTCAAGAGCTTCCACTTGGATGGTCAAACTATTGTCCTTGATGACTACTTGGAGATTCGCCCTGAAAATCGCGACAAAGTCCAACGATACATCGACCAAGGCAAACTTAAAATTGGTCCTTTTTACATCTTGCAGGATGATTACTTGATTTCAAGTGAAGCCAATGTCCGCAATACATTGATTGGTCAAGCAGAATGTGAAAAATGGGGCAAATCTACTCAGATTGGTTACTTCCCAGATACCTTTGGAAATATGGGGCAAGCGCCTCAAATCCTTCAAAAATCAGGCATTCACGTGGCCGCTTTTGGTCGTGGTGTGAAGCCGATTGGATTTGATAACCAAGTCCTCGAAGATGAGCAGTTTACTTCTCAGTTTTCAGAAATGTACTGGCAGGGTGCGGACGGAAGTCGTGTCCTCGGGATCCTCTTTGCCAACTGGTACAGTAATGGGAATGAAATTCCAGTTGATAAAGACGAGGCCTTGACCTTCTGGAAACAAAAACTGGCAGACGTACGTGACTATGCTTCGACCAATCAGTGGTTGATGATGAACGGCTGTGACCATCAGCCTGTCCAGAAAAATTTGAGTGAAGCCATTCGTGTGGCAAATGAACTCTTCCCAGATGTAACCTTTGTTCATAGTTCTTTTGATGAGTATGTCCAAGCCGTGGGAAGTGCCCTACCAGAGCAATTATCAACAGTTACAGGTGAGTTGACCAGTCAGGAAACAGACGGCTGGTACACACTTGCCAACACTTCTTCATCTCGCATTTATCTCAAACAAGCCTTCCAAGAAAATAGCAACCTCCTAGAGCAAGTTGTAGAACCCTTGACGATTATCACTGGGGGCCACAATCACAAGGATCAGTTGACCTATGCTTGGAAAACACTTTTGCAAAATGCGCCGCATGATAGTATCTGTGGCTGTAGCGTGGACGAAGTTCACCGTGAGATGGAGACACGTTTTGCCAAGGTCAATCAAGTCGGAAACTTTGTTAAGAGCAATCTTCTTAACGAATGGAAGGGTAAAATCGCTACGTCTAAGGCTCAAAGTGATTATCTCTTTACTGTCATTAACACAGGTTTGCATGATAAGGTCGATACTGTCAGCACAGTGATTGATGTTGCGACTTGTGATTTTAAGGAATTGCACCCAACAGAAGGTTACAAGAAGATGGCTGCTCTTATCTTGCCAAGCTACCGTGTGGAGGACTTGGATGGGCGTCTTGTAGAGGCTAAAATCGAAGATCTCGGAACTAATTTTGAGTACGATTTACCAAAAGATAAGTTCCGCCAAGCTCGTATCGCTCGACAAGTGCGCGTGACCATTCCAGTTCACCTAGCGCCACTTTCTTGGACAACTTTCCAATTGCTGGAAGGAGAACAAGAACACCGCGACGGTATTTACCAAAACGGAGTGATTGATACGCCATTTGTAACGGTGAGTGTGGATGACAATATCACAGTCTATGACAAGACAACTCACGAAGCCTATGAAGATTTTATCCGCTTCGAAGACCGTGGTGACATCGGAAACGAGTATATCTATTTCCAACCAAAAGGAACAGAGCCAATCTATGCAGAGCTTAAGGGCTACGAGGTCTTGGAAAACACAGCTCGCTATGCTAAGATTTTGCTCAAACATGAATTGACCGTGCCTGTCAGTGCGGATGAAAAACTAGATGCGGAACAAAAAGGCATCATCGAGTTTATGAAGCGTGAAGCTGGACGTTCAGAAGAATTGACAAGCATTCCTCTTGAAACTGAGATGACTATCTTCGTTGATAATCCACAAATCCGTTGCAAGACTCGCTTTACTAACACTGCCAAAGACCACCGTATCCGTCTCTTGGTCAAGACTCATAACACGCGTCCAAGCAATGATTCTGAAAGTATCTATGAGGTGGTTACACGACCAAACAAACCAGCAGCTTCATGGGAAAATCCTGAAAATCCTCAACACCAACAAGCCTTTGTCAGTCTGTATGACGATGAAAAAGGGGTGACTGTATCCAACAAGGGATTAAATGAATACGAAATCCTTGGAGACGACACCATTGCAGTGACTATTTTGCGTGCATCAGGTGAGCTAGGTGACTGGGGTTACTTCCCAACACCAGAAGCTCAATGCTTGCGTGAGTTTGAAGTTGAGTTTGCGCTTGAATGCCACCAAGCCCAAGAACGCTTCTCAGCTTTCCGTCGTGCTAAGGCCTTGCAGACACCATTTACCAGCCTTCAGCTTGCTAGACAGGAAGGAAGCGTGGCTGCGACTGGTAGCCTCTTGAGCCATTCTGTTCTCAGCATACCACAAATCTGTCCAACAGCCTTTAAGGTAGCTGAAAATGAAGAAGGCTATGTTCTTCGTTACTACAATATGTGTAGTGAAAATGTACGTGTACCGGAAAGTCAACATCTCTTCCTTGACCTACTTGAACGACCATACCCAGTTCATAGAGGACTCATTTCACCACAAGAGATTCGTACAGAATTCCTCAAAAAAGAAGAAATTTAATTTCAAAAAGTAAACATAAAAAGAAAGGAGGGGCGAAAAAGTAAGGACTAACTGCTGATTCGCCCCTTTTTATGGTAAAAACAATGACCATTGCAACGATTGATATCGGAGGGACTGGAATTAAGTTTGCCAGTCTGACTCCTGATGGGAAAATACTGGATAAGACAAGCATTCCAACGCCAGAAAGTTTGGAAGATTTACTAGCTTGGCTAGACCAGCGATTGTCAGAACAGGATTACAGCGGGATTGCTATGAGCGTTCCAGGTGCGGTCAATCAAGAAACAGGTGTGATTGATGGCTTCAGTGCTGTCCCTTATATCCACGGCTTTTCTTGGTATGAAGCCCTTGCCCATCATCATCTGCCTGTACATCTAGAGAATGATGCCAACTGTGTTGGACTTAGTGAACTGCTAGCTCATCCAGAGCTTGAAAATGCAGCCTGTGTCGTGATTGGGACAGGGATTGGCGGAGCCATGATTATCAATGGCAGACTTCACCGAGGTCGCCACGGCTTGGGTGGAGAATTTGGCTACATGACAACCCTTGCCCCTGCTGAAAAACTCAACAACTGGTCGCAACTAGCGTCAACTGGGAATATGGTACGATACGTGATTGAAAAGTTTGGTCAGACTGATTGGGACGGTCGCAAGATTTACCAAGAGGCCGAAGCAGGAAATGCCCTTTGTCAAGAAGCCATTGAGCGCATGAATCGTAATCTGGCGCAAGGCTTGCTCAATATTCAGTATCTCATTGACCCAGATGTCATTAGTCTGGGAGGCTCTATCAGTCAAAATCCAGATTTCATCCAAGGTGTCAAGGAAGCTGTTGAAGACTTTGTCGATACCTACGAAGAATACACGGTCGCACCAGTTATCCAAGCCTGCACCTATCATGCAGATGCTAATCTCTACGGAGCCCTTGTCAACTGGCTACAGGAGGAAAACCAATGGTAAGATTTACAGGACTTAGTTCCAAACAAACTCAGGCAATCGACTTGCTGACAAAGCACATTTCGCTAGCAGATGTAGAGGTAGCTGTCGCTCAGTCTGATCAAGCCTCTATCTCTATCAAGGGTGAGGGTGGTCACTATCAATTGACCTACCGCAAACCTCACCAACTTTATCGTGCCTTGTCCCTGTTGGCAACATCCCTAGCAGAAGGTGACAAGGTAGAGATTGAGGAACAAGCAGCTTATGAAGATTTAGCCTACATGGCAGACTGTTCTCGAAATGCAGTGCTGAATGTGGCTTCTGCCAAGCAGATGATTGAGGTCTTGGCTCTCATGGGCTACTCAACCTTTGAGCTCTACATGGAAGATACCTACCAGATTGAAGGGCAGCCTTACTTTGGCTATTTCCGTGGAGCCTACTCAGCTGAGGAATTGCAGGAAATCGAAGCCTATGCCAAGCAGTTTGATATGACCTTTGTGCCATGTATCCAGACCTTGGCCCACTTGTCTGCCTTCGTTAAATGGGGTGTCAAAGAAGTTCAGGAGCTCCGTGATGTGGAGGATATTCTTCTCATTGGCGAAGAAAAGGTTTATAACCTGATTGATGGCATGTTTGCCACCCTGTCTAAACTGAAGACTCGCAAGGTCAATATTGGGATGGACGAAGCCCACTTGGTTGGTTTGGGACGCTACTTGATTCTGAACGGTGTTGTGGATCGTAGTCTCCTCATGTGCCAACACTTGGAGCGCGTGCTAGATATTGCTGACAAATATGGTTTCCACTGCCAGATGTGGAGCGATATGTTCTTTAAACTTATGTCAGTAGATGGGCAGTACGACCGTGATGTGGAAATTCCAGAGGAAACGCGTGTCTACCTAGACCGTCTCAAAGATCGTGTAACCTTGGTTTACTGGGACTATTATCAGGATAGTGAGGAAAAATACAACCGCAATTTCCGCAATCATCATAAGATTAGCCATGATCTTGCCTTTGCAGGGGGAGCTTGGAAGTGGATTGGTTTCACACCCAACAACCATTTCAGCCGTCTAGTGGCTATCGAGGCCAACAAAGCCTGTCGTGCTAATGATATCAAAGAAGTCATTGTAACGGGTTGGGGGGATAATGGTGGGGAAACAGCCCAATTCTCTGTCCTACCAAGTTTGCAAATCTGGGCAGAACTCAGCTATCGCAATGACCTAGACCGACTGTCTGCTCATTTCCAGACCAATACAGGTCTATCAGTTGAGGATTTCATGCAGATTGACCTTGCTAACCTCTTGCCAGATCTACCAGGCAACCTCAGCGGCATCAACCCCAACCGCTATGTCTTTTATCAGGATATTCTCTGTCCGATCCTTGACCGACACATGACACCTGAACAAGACAAGCCCCACTTCGCTCAGTCTGCTGAGACGCTTGCTGGCATTAAAGAAAAAGCTGGCAACTATGCCTACCTCTTTGAAACTCAGGCCCAGTTGAATTCCATTTTAAGTAGCAAAGTGGATGTGGGACGACGCATTCGTCAAGCCTATCAAGTGGATGATAAGGAAAGCCTACAAGAAATCGCCAGACAAGAATTACCAGAACTCAGAAGCCAAATCGAACACTTCCATGCCCTCTTTAGCCACCAATGGCTGAAAGAAAACAAGGTCTTTGGTTTGGATACGGTCGATATCCGTATGGGCGGACTCTTGCAACGCATCAAACGCGCAGAAAGTCGTATTGAGGCTTATCTGGCTGGTCAGATTGACCGCATCGATGAGTTAGAAGTGGAAATCCTGCCATTTACTGACTTTTACGCAGACAAGGACTTCGCAGCCACAACAGCCAACCAGTGGCATACTATTGCGACAGCTTCAACCATCTACACGACCTAAAACAAGAACATTGTGTCTTATGAAGAGTGTTTCTCGTGAAACATCCCTTTCTTAAAAAAGTACTCCACATAAAATAATTTGTGGAGTTTTTTCTATAATTAGTAGTTTAACCTAACCTTCAAATAGGAGTATACTAATAATGTAATCGTTATCAAAAGTCTAAAAAGGAATTTTTAGATGGATATCAAAATAAAAAAGGGAGGAAATTATGAATAAGTTTTCAAAAACCTTGAGAGACAACTGGATCTTTCTCTTAATGGTTTTGCCAGGGGCACTCTGGTTGACTCTATTCTTCTACATTCCAGTATTTGGGAACGTGGTTGCCTTTAAAGACTACCACATGACCAGTAATGGATTTATAGATAGTATCGTGAATAGTAAATGGGTCGGACTCGATAATTTCAGATTCTTGTTTAGTTCAAAAGATGCCTTTATTATCACACGAAATACTGTCCTCTACAATCTCGGCTTTATCTTTATCGGTTTGATTGTATCTGTAGGGATTGCTATCATCCTCAGTGAACTCCGTTCTAAGAGAATGGTTAAGATTTTCCAAACTTCTATGTTGTTCCCTTACTTCTTGTCTTGGGTTATCATCAGTTTCTTTACAGATGCCTTCCTAAACATTGATAAAGGGGTATTCAACCATTTCCTAGAATCTATCGGAATGAAGGAAGTCAATTTCTACGCTGACTTGGGCATCTGGCCATATCTCCTACTTTTCCTAGGTATTTGGAAAGGTTTTGGATATAGCAGTGTCATGTACTATGCGACAATCATGGGAATTGATCCAACCTACTACGAAGCAGCGACAGTGGACGGAGCCAGCAAATGGCAACGAATTCGCAATGTAACCATTCCGCAGTTGACACCATTGGTAACTGTATTGACCATCCTTGCAGTCGGAAACATCTTCCGTGCAGACTTTGGTCTCTTCTACCAAATCCCTCACAATGCTGGTCAGCTTTATAATGTAACCAACGTCTTGGACGTATATGTTTATAACGGTTTGACTCAGACAGCGGATATCGGGATGGCTTCAGCAGCAGGTCTCTACCAATCAGTTGTCGGCTTGATTCTGGTTATCCTATCAAACTTACTGGCAAGACGAGTTGATCCAAACTCAGCCTTGTTCTAGAAAGGAGGAGAATATGGCAGAAAAGAAAATTAAAAAAGAAAAAATTGATAATGTCGGCATTCACTCCTTCAGTAAGAAAGCAGATATCTTCTTTAGTACCATTTCTGGTTTGGTTGCCCTTTCTTGTATCCTACCTTTTGTATTCGTTATCGTTATTTCGGTGACAGATGAAAAGAGTATCCTCCAAAATGGATATAGCTTCTTCCCATCTCAATTTGGATTAGACGGTTTTGAGTTTTTGGCACAGTTTAAGGATAAAATCCTCCAAGCCCTCTTCATCTCAGTCTTTGTAACAGTGGTGGGGACTATCACAAACGTTTTTATCACAACAACTTATGCCTACGCTATTTCACGGACAACCTTTAAGTATCGCAGATTCTTTACGATTTTTGCCCTTCTTAGTATGTTGTTTAACGCGGGTTTGGTACCGGGCTATATCGTGGTAACTCGTTTACTTCAACTTGGTGATACAGTTTGGGCCTTGATTGTTCCAATGCTTCTCTCACCATTTAACATCATCTTGATGCGTTCCTTCTTCAAGAAGACCATTCCAGAAGCTATTCTAGAATCCGCTCGTATCGATGGTGCTAGTGAGGCCCGGATCTTCTTCCAAATCTGTTTGCCATTGTCACTACCAGGTATCGCAACCATCACGCTCTTAACAGCTCTTGGTTTCTGGAATGACTGGTTCAACGCCCTTCTTTATATCAAGAGTGACAACTTGTATCCATTGCAATATTTGCTCATGCAAATCCAACAAAATATGGACTACATCGCCAAAGCAGTCGGCCTGTCTGGTCAACTGGGAGTTGCTCTACCGAAAGAAACAGGACGTATGGCCATGGTTGTGGTTGCAACCCTTCCAATCGCGATTTTGTATCCATTCTTCCAACGCTACTTTGTAAAAGGTTTGACTATCGGTGGTGTGAAAGAATAGTGCTTGTTGAGAAAAATCATTTCTCATTTCCAAACTTCCCTTGCGTGAAGTTAAGATCATTACATTGTTTATAAGTTTAAAAATAAAAAAAAGGAGTTTTTGTCATGAAAAACTGGAAAAAATATGCTTTTGCATCTGCTAGCGTAGTCGCTTTGGCTGCTGGTCTCGCTGCTTGTGGAAACCTTTCAGGTAACAGCAAAAAAGCTGCTGACTCAGCTTCAGGTGAAAAAACTGTTATCAAAATGTACCAAATCGGTGACAAACCAGATAACTTAGATGAATTGCTAGAAAATGCTAACAAAATCATCGGTGAAAAAGTTGGTGCTAAATTGGATATCCAATATCTTGGATGGGGTGACTATGATAAGAAAATGTCAGTTATCACATCATCTGGTGAAAACTACGATATCGCCTTTGCATCTAACTATGTTGTAAATGCTCAAAAAGGTGCCTATGCTGACTTGACTGACTTGTATAAGAAAGAAGGGGCAGAGCTTTATAAAGCACTTGACCCAGCTTACATCAAAGGTAACAGCATTAACGGTAAAATTTACGCAGTTCCAGTTGCAGCCAACGTTGCATCATCTCAAAACTTCGCCTTCAACGGAACTCTTCTTGCTAAATACGGTATCGATATTTCAGGTGTCACTTCATATGAAACACTTGAACCAGTCTTGAAACAAATCAAAGAAAAAGCTCCAGATGTAGTGCCATTTGCGGTTACTAAGAACTTCATCCCATCTGATAACTTTGACTACCCAGTTCCAAACGGACTTCCATTCGTTATCGACCTTGAAGGGGACACTACTAAGATCGTAAACCGTTACGAAGTGCCTCGCTTTAAAGAACACTTGAAGACTCTTCACAAATTCTATGAAGCTGGATACATTCCAAAAGACGTAGCAACAAGCGATACTTCATTTGACCTTCAACAAGATACTTGGTTCGTTCGTGAAGAAACAGTAGGACCAGCTGACTACGGTAACAGCTTGCTTTCACGTGTTGCGAACAAGGATATCCAAATCAAACCAATCACTAACTTCATCAAGAAAAACCAAACAACACAAGTTGCTAACTTCGTCATCTCAAACAACTCTAAGAACAAAGAAAAATCAATGGAAGTGTTGAACCTCTTGAACACTAACCCAGAACTCTTGAACGGTCTTGTTTATGGTCCAGAAGGCAAGAACTGGGAAAAAATTCCAGGTAAAGAAAACCGTGTTAAAGTCCTTGATGGCTACAAAGGAAACACTCACATGGGTGGATGGAACACTGGTAACAACTGGATTCTTTACATCAACGAAAACGTTACAGACCAACAAATCGAAGATTCTAAGAAACAATTGGCAGAAGCTAAAGAATCTCCAGCTCTTGGATTCATCTTTAACACTGACAATGTGAAATCTGAAATCTCTGCGATCTCTAATACAATGCAACAATTCGATACAGCTATCAACACTGGTACTGTAGACCCAGATAAAGCTATTCCAGAATTGATGGAAAAATTGAAATCTGAAGGTGCCTACGATAAAGTATTGAACGAAATGCAAAAACAATACGATGAATTCTTGAAAAACAAAAAATCATAAGATCAATTGATTTCGTGTATTCATTCCTAATTCCTAAAAACTGTATCACTGTTTTCCTCAGGATTATCTGGGGGAGGCAGTGATTTTTTGAAACACGAGCATAGATATATATGTTTTTCTTGTCGCTATTTAACCATTCAGGAAATCTCAAGTACTA
This sequence comes from Streptococcus mitis, assembly GCF_022137125.1. GTDB lineage: Bacteria > Bacillota > Bacilli > Lactobacillales > Streptococcaceae > Streptococcus > Streptococcus mitis_CE. The sequence goes on from NZ_JAKNEQ010000004.1 coordinate 119,950, forward strand.
TTTAGGATTTGGAGTAAGGATTTAGGAAAATATAGCTTATATTAGAGATGTCTCGAGTTTACAAAGGAGAGTTCATATGAAGAAGTATCAACTTTTATTCAAAATAAGTGCAGTTTTCTCTTACTTATTTTTCGTATTTGGTCTTTCTCAGCTGACGCTTATTGTTCAAAATTATTGGCAATTTTCTTCCCAGATTGGCAATTTCGTCTGGATTCAAAATCTCTTGAGTTTGCTATTTAGTGGAGTCATGATTTGGATTCTGGTTAAGACAGGGCACGGCTATCTTTTTCGCATTCCGAGAAAAAAATGGCTTTGGTATTCGATTTTGACAGTACTAGTTGTAGTGCTCCAGATCTCTTTTAACGTTCAGACAGCTAAACATGTTCAGTCAACTGCTGAAGGTTGGGCTGTATTGATCGGTTATAGTGGGACCAACTTTGCTGAGCTAGGTATCTATATAACTTTGTTCTTTCTGACTCCACTTATGGAAGAGCTAATCTATAGAGGATTACTGCAACACGCCTTTTTTAAGCATTCGAGATTTGGCCTTGATTTGCTTCTTCCGTCAATTTTATTTGCTCTTCCTCATTTTTCAAGCCTGCCTAGTTTGTTAGATATCTTCGTCTTTGCAACATCTGGCATCATCTTTGCTAGTTTGACCCGCTATACCAAGAGCATTTATCCATCCTATGCGGTGCATGTGATTAATAATATTTTCGCAACATTACCATTTTTTCTGACTTTTTTACACAGGGTATTTGGGTAAAATATTGGTATGAGAGTTAGGAATGATAGTTTTTTAATTTATAAGTGAGTTTCAGGAGGAAAATAAGAATGACAACATTAAAATGGTTTGCCGGAGGCAGTGAAAGGCGTTGTGAAGCCATGACGATCATAAATCATCTCTTGGAAGATATAAAGGATACGCCTCAACTGACTCCCTTGAAAAATCTGTTAGTGAGTTATAAAAGACGATTAGAGGACGATGGGACCTCTACTCCATTTATTTTGAGTCAAATGAATGTTGACCTTGCGCGCGTATTGATTGATAACAAGCTAAGTTTGTCAGAAAATCAAGCTGAGCAGATCAAAAAATTGAGAGAACTATCTGCAATTCGCTATGGTTACTGATGAAGTGCAGGGACAGGCCATCTTCTACAATTTCCAGTCAAATAAATTGCATTCGCTTTCTCAAGCAGGTATACTAGTATAGTTAGATGAAAAATTCTGAAAATTTAAGAATAGAAAAGAGAACAAATCTTATGGCAAAAGATATTCGTGTCTTACTTTACTACCTTTACACTCCAATTGAAAATGCAGAGCAATTTGCTGCAGACCACTTGGCTTTCTGTAAATCAATTGGCCTTAAAGGTCGTATCCTAGTCGCTGACGAGGGAATTAACGGAACAGTTTCAGGTGATTATGAAACAACTCAAAAATACATGGACTACGTTCACAGCCTCCCAGGTATGGAAGACCTCTGGTTCAAGATTGACGAAGAAAGTGAACAAGCCTTCAAGAAGATGTTTGTTCGCTACAAGAAAGAGATTGTCCACCTTGGTTTGGAAGACAACGACTTTGACAACGACATCAACCCACTTGAAACAACAGGTGCTTACTTGTCTCCAAAAGAGTTCAAAGAAGCTCTTCTTGACGAAGATACCGTTGTCCTTGACACACGTAACGATTATGAGTACGACCTAGGACACTTCCGTGGGGCTATCCGCCCAGATATCCGCAACTTCCGTGAGTTGCCACAATGGGTCCGTGACAACAAGGAAAAATTCATGGACAAGCGTGTCGTGGTTTACTGTACAGGTGGCGTTCGCTGTGAGAAATTCTCAGGTTGGATGGTCCGTGAAGGCTACAAAGATGTTGGCCAATTGCACGGAGGAATTGCAACTTACGGTAAAGACCCCGAAGTTCAAGGTGAGCTTTGGGATGGGAAAATGTACGTCTTTGACGAGCGTATTGCCGTAGATGTAAACCATGTCAACCCAACCATCGTAGGGAAAGACTGGTTTGATGGAACACCATGTGAACGTTATGTCAACTGTGGAAATCCATTCTGTAACCGTCGTATCTTGACATCAGAAGAAAATGAAGACAAGTACCTTCGTGGATGCTCACACGAGTGCCGTGTTCACCCACGTAACCGCTATGTTTCAGAAAATGAATTGACACAAGCTGAAGTGATCGAGCGCCTAGCCGCTATCGGTGAAAGCTTGGATCAAGCAGCTACTGTATAAGATTAAACAGTCCTTAGGGGCTGTTTTTCTATGCTTTTTACTCAAAAATTAATACTCAATGAAAATCAAAGAGCAAACTAGGAAGCTAGCCGCAGGCTGTACTTGAGTACGGCAAGGCGAAGCTGACGCGGTTTGAATTTGATTTTCGAAGAGTATAAAGTTTGTTTTTGTATCTTTCAGAAAAATAAGGTATACTATATGTAAACGATTTCAAAGGAGTTCAGTTATGACGAAAACATTTTTTATTCCAAATAAACAGAGCATTTTAGGAGAACAGGAAATTTTGACTGCCAAGTCTATCTTGGCCTTGGTGGATGGTTTGGAGTCGCATAGCTATGATGCTATCTATCTCCGTCAGCCTCTTAATCGTCTTGAGTATATCGAGTGTGCGATAGTGGGGCAATCACAATTTCTTTTTAAGGTCAGTTATGCTGATAGTCAAAAGGCTTACCGTATCGATCTTCCTGACCTACTCACGAAGACAGACTGGCAGATTATCAAATCATTTTTAGATGCTCTGCTTGCTTATACAGGAACTGAGATTGAAGGACTAGATGGTTTTGATTTTGAAGCTTATTTCCAAGCAAGTATTCAAGCCCATCTGACAGACGCTGCAGCCCGTTTTACGATTTGCCAAGGAATTTTTAATCCTGTTTTCTTTGGTCATGAGGACTTGAAAAGCTTTTTAGAGGAAAATGGCTTGGCTCAGTTTGAAGCGCGTGTACGTGCGGTTCAAGAGACAGATGCCTACTTTGCAAGAGTTTCCTTCTATCAGGATGGAGAAGGCCAAGTGCACGGTGTTTACCATCTGGCTCAAGGAGTCAAGACAGTATTACCGAGAGAACCATTTGTTCCTACTGCCTATATTGAGCAATTGGTGGATAAGGAAGTGCAGTGGGAGATTGACTTGGTTCAAATCACAGGAGACGGCTCTAAACCAGAAGACTATGAAGCCATTGTCCGCTTAGACTATGCAAAATTCCTAGAGTCACTACCATCAGCATCTTACCACCAACTAGATGCCAATCAATTAGAAGTGCAACCCATCTTAGACAAAGATTTTAAAGCATTAGCACAAGAAAAGTAAAGCAGAAGCAGGTCAATTGCTATTTAGCGTGCGAAATATGGTTTAGTCTTGTTAAGTTTTGTAATATAAAATTTTAAGAATTGCTTAGTTCAATAAAAAACAGCATAATATAAAAAATATAATATTATTCGGTAACTAATTATCAGGAGATTTTAAGATGGATATCAAGAAGGAAGTAGGTAAAAGAATCCGAATGTTGCGAGAGATGAAACATATCACTCGTGAAACTCTTTGTGATGATGAAACTGAGATAACGGTGCGCCAATTAGCACGGATTGAATCAGGCCAGTCTTCCCCGAGTTTATCCAAGGTAGAGTATATAGCTTACAAACTAGGCTGTTCAATTTCACATATAGTAGATATGGATCATATGATTTTACCCTCCGAGTACTTGATATTAAAGGATAAACTCATTAAGTTTCAAACTTATGGAGATGATGATAGAATCCAAGTTAAGGAAGAGTTGTTTGAAAGAGTTTACGAACACTATTATGACAGTCTACCTGAGGATGAGCAGATTGCAGTTAGTGCCTTACAAGCTAGTTTTGATGTCTTTGTAAGTGAAGATGCAGGTTTTGGCGATGCTTTGCTGGATGAATATTTTGAACAAGTAAAGATAAGGAAAAACTATTCGGTGAATGATTTGCTTCTGATAAAATTGTACTTTGTTTCGTGTTTAGCAAGACCGATTGGGTATCATCATGAACTGTTTTGGATGCTTTCTAAAAAACTTATAAGAGAAACAAATTCATCCGATTTAGAGACAGCTTATATGTTAAAGAGAACAGTGCTTGATTCTTTAGCTGTTCAATGGATGGAAAAATCTTACTCCACTTTTGAGCCTTATGTTAAGGCGATGAACAGGCTGATGATTTTATCGCAGGATTTTCAAAACAAGCCAATTGTTGATATGCTTGAAGCTATGTGTACCTTATTTCATAAACGGGATAAGGAAAAAGCCATCCGCTTATACGATAGAGCTATTATTTGTGCTCAAGCATTTGGAGACCAAGTATTAGAAGCGCGTATATTGGGAGAAAAAGAAAAAGATTTAAAAACTTTTGAGGAAATGGAGAGCTAACATGACATTTTTGTCATGTTTTTTTATTTTTGAAAGCGCTATACTATGATCATAAAGAACAAGAGATAAGGAGGAAAGAAGCATGTTTGGATTTGAAGTATTCTTAAGTCTTAGTTTTTGGTTTTCTGGATAGGAGATAGAAATGGAAGATTTTAGTATCTCGCTAGAGACGTTTACACAAACTCGCCACAGTTTGCTGTTTCGAAATAACACGACGGAGCAAAAGTTGGTACAAATAGAGTTGAATAAGGAACCATTCCGTTTAGCTATTTTAGATGCAGGCGAAGAGCGAGTTTTAATCTTACCAGAAGAATTATCTATTATCGAAAGTTTTAGAATTTCAGAAGTGGAGGACAATCCATGATGTCAAAAAAACATGTTGTAGAGACAATGGTTCTTCTTGTGATAGCATCTTTATTTTTAGCAGGATTTTACTATCAAAACCAGGAATCTCATCATCAAGAAGAAACAGCGCAAGAGCTCCTCTTAAAAAAAGAGGAGGAAATAAACCAATATATTTCAAAAACTAAAAATACAACATTCAAGAATGCATTGTTAACCTCTAATGAGGGAGCACAGGTTCAACTATCAGATTATAAGTTTAGACCAAAGGTTGTGGTATTCTGGGCTAGTTGGTGTCCTGATTGCCAAAAAGAGCTCCCAATCATTCAGCGCCTTTATGATAAATACCAAGATAAAGTTGATTTCTTTATGGTGGATATAGTTGATGGGGAACGTGAAACACTTGAAACCTCTCATCAATTTTTAAGGAATCAGGGTTTTACCTTTCCAGTTTATATAGATCAAGATTTACAAGCTTTTAAGTTTTTTGATGTAAAAGCTATTCCAACAATATTTATAGTGGATAAAGATGGGATAGTGAAACAAATTTATGTAGAACAAGGAAGCGAAGAAATCTTGTCTAAAGATTTAAAACAGTTAATAAATGACTGAAATGAGAATCTCATTTGGTTATTATAAAAAATTTTTTAAAAGGAGGGTTTTCTGATGAGAAAACTAACTGGACGTGTCAAAAGACACATTGTAGCAGGTCGCTTTTGTATTATAGGTCTTCGATATGGAGTAGGCATATTTTGTTGGGATTAAATAGGAGGATGAAGTAGTGAAAAAACTAAGTAACAAAAATAAACAGCACATTGTAGCAGGTCGCTTTTGTATTATAGGTCTTCGATATGGAGTAGGTATATTTTGTTGGGATTAAAAGGAGGGTTAAGTAATGAAAAAACTAAGTAATAAACATAAAAAACACATTGTGGCAGGTCAATTTTGTGCTGTTTCACCACTCGGTATTTATGGAATGCTCACAGGTATTGGGTTCTTCTGCTGGAGTTAACGTAATCTAAAAATCTCTGGCAGGGTTCATTCCTTGTCAGAGACTTTTTAATATAATGAACGGAGAGAAACTATGAATCGTGTGATTTTAAGTCTTAAAAATATTGATAAAACATATGGGAAAGAACAGGTTTTACATAATATTTCCTTTGATATTGAGCAAGGGGAAATATGTGGTCTTATCGGTGAAAATGGTGCAGGAAAGACAACCTTAATGAGAATTCTTCTAGGACTAATTCAAGCTGATAAGGGAGAAATTGAGAGTGTTTCGCAGCATAAGATTGGTAGTATTATCGAATCACCTGCCCTCTATCCAAACTTGACTGGACGTCAACACCTGCAATATTATAAAACAAGATTTGGTTTAAAGACAGATATCACAAAAATGTTGGAATTGGTTCACTTGCCGGAACCGTCATGGGATCGAAAAGTAAAAAACTATTCCCTTGGAATGAAGCAAAGACTATCGATAGCAATTGCGCTTTTGGATAATCCAGAGCTTATTATCTTAGATGAACCAGTGAATGGTTTAGATCCTCAAGGGATTTCAGATTTAAGAAAAATGATTTTGAATTTACGGGATCAGTTAGGAGTTACTTTTTTAATCTCGAGCCATATTCTGTCAGAATTGGAATTTATAACAGATAAGTATATCATCATGAAAAAAGGAAAGATTCTAAATGTGATGAGTTCAAAAGAGCTAGCAAATGATTTGTCAGAAAAGCTCTTCCTTAAGACGAGTAATAATCAGATTCTAAAAACGTTTTTAAAAGAAGAGGGCATTGTTCATTTTGAGCAGGATGACTATCTGGTTGTGCCAGAAAAGGAAAAATTAATGGCTATCTTGGAATATAGTGTCGTGTCAAATCTAGTGATACAGGATATTTATATTAAGAAAGAACGCTTTGAGGACTACTATTTGCATAATATTATCTGATGATTTAAGAAAGGAGGAGAGTCATGAATTCTCTTAAAGCAGATATGTATAAATTTTACTGGGAAAAAAGAGGAGTACTTCCTAGTTTGTTGATAGGATTATTGATTTTGTTATTCTCCTTATTTTTTAAGTCATCGAATGAAGATGAACCAGCATTTCGAGTATTGATTTCAAATGTGAGTGGTTTTATTCCTTTGCTTTTTATCTCTACTAATTTATTTTTCTGGGGGGAAGATTATAGTTTCCGTACGATTAACATTCTCCTCACAAAAGAAAAACAACGTTGGAAGTTATTTTTATATAAAACTTTGGGAGCCTTTTGTTTGTCTTTCCTATATGTAACTATTTTTTATAGTTTAACAGCCCTCGTCTATTTGGAGGGAGACTTGGTGTTGATTGTTTCGACATTTTTACATCAACTACCATACTATTTGGTTATTATCAGTATCTCATTATTAATTTTTCAAATATTTGATAAGGTTTATGAATCATGTATGATTTATATACTCTATATTTTACTGTTTGATAACCTATTGGTTTATGTCCTTCCAAACTCTGGTGAGAGTGTGAGAGACTATTTATTAATGACTTTAAATTTGAAAACTTCCCCTGGAGTAAGTCAATTTACCCTTACGAATGTAGGCTATCCTATATTGGTAAGTATAGCAGTGATTGTACTTGCGTTTGTTGTATTCAGTAAAAAAGAATTTAAGTAGGAGTACTAATGATGAAAAAAATAGGAATTGTAATTGGGCTGTTGTTACTGTTTGTAGTGGCTGGAATTTTATTAACCTTAAAACGAGGAGAGACGACAATCAGTGTAAAACAATCGTGGGCTCTTTCTTCTAAAAGTATTAAAACGTTAGAGTTTTATGGTTCAAAGCAAGCAATTGATGTTAAAGTTGTCAAGAGTGAATCAGATGAAACAAGTGTTCAAATAGAAGGAAAAGTTTCCGAAGAATCAGTGAATAACATAACTAAAAACGTTAAAATGAGTTCAGATAGTCTATATATTCCATTTTCACAACATGGCTTTAATTTGGCTTTGAGTTCACAAGGGAAAGACAAGTTATATGTAACCATTTCCTTAGGGAAAAATGCAACTTTCGAAAAAATTTTTGTAGATACTCTTGTTGGCGATGTATCTATTACAGTTCCTAAAGATTTTGATGGAATCTATACTTTGCATACAAATAATACAGGAGAAGTTTTAAAGGTTCCTACGACAAATCAAACTTCGAATAGCGTCATTGAAGTTGATGGTTATAGTAAGATAAGTGTTGAAAAAGGAGAAAATAATGGTTAGTCACTATAAACAAGCAACTTTGCTGGATTGTGGAATGGCTTGTGTAAAGACAATCATTTCTTACTATTTCCCAAAATTAGAACATTTAGATAGTCTACAATTTGATAACAATAACCACCAAGGACTGTCTTTGTTTGATATAGAAGATATACTAAAAAGCTATGGTATTGATGCGGATTCTTATCAAATTGAGACTCCTAGTTTGTTAAACAACGTATCATTTCCTTATTTACTAGTAGTAGAAAGAGCTAGCTTGCCTCATTATATCGTCGTGTTGGATGGAGACAGTAGTTCATTGATTGTTTCTGATCCTGCAAATGAGGAAATTGAGAAAATTTCAAGATTAGAACTTTTTAGTCAGAGTGTAGGAATTGTTTTAATTCCTCAAAAGAATGAGAATGTTAATTCAGAAGATAGAAAAGATATTGTTACGATAAGCTATGCAGATAAGTTATATCATAGATTTCTAGCTTCACTTGGTTGGAAGAGAAAATTGGCAATCTTTTTCTTGGGATTAGCTAAAATTAGTTTACCTATTGCTATTGCTTTTTTACTACAAATAACAATGTCTGGTCTACTTAACATTCAGTTTAGTATTCAACTATTTACCCTAGCTTCAATAATATTAGCTTCATATTTGTATTGGCAGTTCTCTATATTAGAAACGAGATTAAAAGGAAAGATTGAGAATAATTTTTTAAATGATATTCTGTCCTCTTTTTATAAGAACCAATTAAATGATTTTTCTTTAACTAAAAATTATGAGTATGTGAGTAGTTATTTTTGGAATTTATTGTTATCAGCAACAGGTATTATGCAAAAATTTTACTTAAAGGTACAGCTTTTAGTGTTTTGTTTGCTACTGTTATTGCTATTAAAATTGAATATTATTATTTTCGCAGTTACATGCGTATCTATAGCTATTCTTGGTTTATATGTCAATTTTGAAATACGAAAAGTTGTAAAAAATCAGCGAGAATTTATTGCTAATAGTTCTAACTTTAGTTCTCTGGTAGAAAATACAATTTATGGTTTGCAAGATATTATAAGTTTCCAAAAATCTAGCGACTTCATCAAAGAATTTGATGAAAGACTCAATGAACTATTGGGAACGAAACTAGATAGTACACATATTACCAATAGATTATTAGCTTCTACGCAGATATTTATTGGTTTAACTGGTTCATTTTTGCTTGCTACTGTAAATATTATTAGAGATTACGCACATATATCGGAGTATACAAATAGTATTTTGATTTTATTACTGTTATCCAGCATTTTAAATTCTTTAATTACATCTTGGGTAGCATTGAAAAAAAGTCAATATTCCTTTGAGTTTATTGGACTAGAGGAAGTAGGGATGGAAAGTAATCTTGCTACCATTCCAGTATCTAAAATTGAACAATTGTCATGCCGGAATTTATGTAAAAAATGGGATGAAAGATTGGTGTTTACTAAATTAAATTTTGAGTTCAATAGTGGTGAATTAACCGTTATTACAGGCGGGAATGGAACTGGGAAATCATCTCTTTTGAATATTATTCAGGGATTATCTTCTCCAACAGAGGGTGATATTGTACTGAATGGAATGGAAAGTTTTTCTACTTTAGAGGAGACTAATATTTTAGATTATTTAAGCGTGTATTCATCTGAATTTCATGTATTCCCTGGAAGTGTTTCAAAAAATATTAATTTCACTCTATTTAATAAGGAAAACTATGAATCAAATAATCTTGATAGTCTGAATCTCAATATAGCTCTAAGTCATCAGATTGATGGGAAAGCCACCAATATTTCGCAAGGTCAGAAACAAAAAATTCTACTCATGAGGAGTTTATCGCAAGAAAAGGACATCTATCTATTTGATGAGCCTACAGGAAATTTGGACAGAAACTCAACTGAATTATTTCTAAATGAGGTTGAGAAATTAGTGAACGAGGAAAAGATTGTTATTGTCGTGACTCATGATAAGGATGTTATTGCTAGAGCAGGTAAAGTTATTAATATGGACGAATTTCATTAAAAGTTAATAAATGGAGATTGGTGGTTTCTAATCTTAATTTTACATATAACTAGTTTGCATAATATTTGGAATAACGAACTTCATAGCAACGTTATCATACTACTGAACTCTAGGAATAAAACCCATCCTAGGACAAAGATTTTAAAGCATTAGCACAAGAAGAGTAAATCAGAAGCAGGTCAATCGACTTGCTTTTTGGTATAGAAAAATCCTGCCATGGATGACAGGATTGAATCTTAAAGAAAGGCTAAGATACGAAGATAATCTCCAATCAGTGCCACTTCAGCTACAAAGAAGAGGAGGATAATGACTCCGTTCACAAGGACAGACAAGAATAATTGATAGAAGGAGTCGGTTTCACTTGCTTGACTTGGCCTTGTAATGATATGGAGACTAGCAAGCAGAATGATTCCAATGCTAATCACACACAAGAGGGCTGTAAATCGCAGGCTATCAAAGAAGGCAAAGAAACTAGCAATAGCAGTGAGGAAGATTGGAATTGCCAAGAGTTGACTATATTGTTGGAGAACCTTTTCTAGCGTCCAGTCCTTTTCTTGGTAGATAAATCGTCTCACGACGAAACTACCCAAGAGGAATGAAAAGAAGAAGAGTGTTGTTGCTACTAGGATAGAGATAATCGAAAAGAGATTCAATGAAGCAAATTGTTCAGGGAAGTGATTATGCATAGTTGCTATATGTCCATAGTAAGCATGTTTGATGTGGTAGATACTAAAGAAAAAGGAAGATGCAGAAAACAGAATGAGCAAGAGAAAGGCTGTGTAACTGTGTGTGCTACTTGTTTCAAGCTTGCTTGTAGGAGATTTGAGAGCCTCCACTAGCCAAGACCAAAAATCAAGCACTTGCTCTTTCCATTTATCCGTAGATTTTGGAGCTTGGTCGGGGATATAGGGACTTTCTAAGGATTGACTGAGAAGAAGGGGCTCTTTCGTGGTTGGTTTTTGCTGAGGAAGTGCTTCTTGGTTCTCTTCAGCTTTAGTGACTTTTTCTGTTTCTTTAGAAAAATCTTGCTCTTCTTCAGTAGAATCTAATGCTTTCTTTTCTTCTATTTCTGTTCTCGCTTCACTGTCTTCAGGCGTTTCAATTGTCTCTTCTTGCTGGCTTTCCAGTTCGACTTCAGCTTGAGAGACGTCCTCCTCTACTTGAGTATTTTTTTCAATTGGTGTATCGAGATCGGCTATCGTTTCTTCAGTCTTGTCTGCAACCTCTTGAGCTTGCTCTTCAGGTTTGTTCTTGCTTGTTGTTTTTACAAAATCATTACTTTCAAACCATTCTTGTTTCATGGTAGAACCTCCTTTTTAGTTAGATAAATATGCTTCCATAGTAGCAGATGTAAGCGCTTTTGTCAACGTCTGTTTGGTATGGATATTAGCTCAATATTATTATCAGCTCTAGCAATGAGTTGATCCTTGACATCGGTTTTTTCAGTTTTGTAAGGGTTGCTTAATTCCGTACCTCTTGATTCAGGCTCTTCTCTTGTGAATTGGTGAATAGAACCATAGTTACTTGAGATGTCCCAGTTAATTCGTTGGTTCTCTTTCTGGTCTAGGATGATTCTGAGATACTTTTTGGCAGTCAGTTCAACCTTACCATGGACTTGGATATTTTCAGAGTGGAAGTGCTTCTCTGTTGACTCTAGTTGACTATCTGTAAGGTCTGTATCAAAGATATTAACGATATTAGGGGTTGTGAGTTTACTGTTTTTGATACGACTTCCTTCAATTCGGAGGAGATAGCCATTTGTATTGAGAGTTGCATTTTCAAGACTAGCATTTATGATGGTGGTTTGTCTGCGATTGGCTGAGATGTTGATTCCTTTTAGGATTCTTCCTTTTGGTAATTGGAGAATAACTTCATCAAAACGACTAGAGTAGCTGCTTGCGATATGGAGAATCCCGCCAATTCCAGAAGAGAGAAACGGACTTTCAGACAGTTTCTTATCAGTGAGGCTTAGAGTTTTGTTGTTTTGATTTGTGACAAGATCATGGTTAGCAGAAATAGATGGATGATAAGAAATGTGGATTTGATCATCGAAAGAGTCTGTGATGGTCAGTGCGTGTTGGTGGAGCGTAATCTCTAGGTTTTCGACTTCCTTGCCAAAGGTCAGCTCTTCCATCCGACTATCATAGACAGGCTCCTTGGACATGGCAAGTAGGCTCTTGATCCCGTCAGATTGGATACCTACAAAGAGCAGGATAAATCCGATAATAGTAGTCACCACACCAAAAATGAGAAATCCTTTTGTCCATTTACGCATGCTGGTCACCTCTCTTTCCTTTTTTGAGAACAAATTGCACCAGGCGAACAATGAGTAGACCGAAGAAGCGAGCTACATAGGAAATACCTAATAAAACCAGCGAAGAAGCACCGATAGCTAGTAAACCAGAACCGAAAATCAAGATAAAGGCTGATTTAGCTTGGTCTAGGACAGTAAAACTTTCAACTAAAAATAGGAATCCGCCGATGATACCAAGTATGGAAACCGCAAAGAAAGCCAAGATGACAGTCAAGGCTGCCACAAGGATTGCGAACAGGGACACGAGGATGGCGATTCCCAGAGGAATACCGATGGGTGCCGCAAGGAGAGCTAACAAGGCGATATGCAAAATTTGTCGGTTATTCTTTTGAGCGGGTGCTTCATTGATTTTTTTATCGAGAAGATTGGAGAGAACTTCGTGGGCCGCTTCTTTGGGAGTTCCCAAGCTAGCGATGAGTTCTTCTTCTCCTTCGACTCCAGCATCGTCAAAGAGTTCCCTGAAATAGTCCATGGCTTCAATTTGGTCAGCCTGAGGCAGTTTTTTGAGATAGAGTTCTAGCTGAGTCAGGTATTCAGTTCTTGTCATGGCGGATACTCCCTTCTATGATGCCATTAATGGTGTCTGTATAGAGTGCCCATTCATCTTTCAGGGTCACGAGCTGTTCTATACCACCATTTGTCAAGGAGTAGTATTTGCGCATGCGACCTTGGAACTCTCTAGAATAGGTTGTCAGAAAGCTATTGCCTTCCAATTTTTTTAGGATAGGATAGAGTGTAGATTCTTTGATATTAGCAATCAGCTTAATGGTTTGGCTAATCTCATAACCATAAGAATCATCCTGCTCCAGTACAGCCAAGATAAGAAATTCAATCAAGGCAGAGGATGTTGGAAAGTACATGGGGAACCTCCTTTTCTAATGTGTAAGATTTTTATATATAATTTTTCTACACATACATTGTACATCTAAATGAAAGCCCTGTCAAGAGAAATGTGTAAAATTTTTATATATAAAAAACTTCTAGCCAAAACTAGAAGTTTAAAGGATTTTATCAGCTCTGTCCACTGTAAAGAGGGCCACAGTCATCAGGATATCGACGAGTAAGAGGGCAGCTACAGCTGGCACCCAAGAGTGGAAAAGGTCAAAACTGTAACCAAAGAGGGTTGGCCCAAAGGCTGCTAGGATATAGCCTCCTGTTTGAGATAAACCAGACAATTGTGCAGTCTTTTCAGGGGCGCTTGTCTTGAGTGAAAAGTTGACCATGAGATAGGGGAAGAGGGCGCTGGTCGCGGTTCCGATGAGGATATGGATGGCAAGCCAGTAAAAGAAATTACCGATTGGGAAAAAGAGCATGGAAATACCGACCACGCCAGCCAGTGAAACCAGAGTGAGCATGAGCTGACGGTTGCGAGTAGACAAGCTGGTTGTCAGGCTTGGGATAGTCATTGAAAAAGGAATGCTAATCAGGGAGAAGATAGAGGTTAGCAAGCCAGCTTCGTGACTGGATAGGCCTGCATGGATGGCCATGGTAGGTAGCCAGGTCATAGCGGTGTAAAAGAGCAAGGATTGAAAACCTGCAAAGACAATCACTGCCCAGACCTGTTTATTATGCATGACCTTTGTTTTGCTTTTTTGTTTGGTTTGTGGAGCCAGTCTGTGATTATAGCGGTGATTAGGCAGCCAGACCAAAAAAGTTGCTAGGCAGAGCAGGGTGAGGAGGATGATAAGTCCTTTCCAAGAACTGGCTTGTGTAATAGGCACAGCCAGATAGGAGGCCAGAGCCGTTGCAATCCCCATAGAGGTTACATATAAGGTAGTCAGAAAACCAATTTTCTTTGGTTGATTGGCTTGGATAAGACTAGGAAGCAGAACATTAATGACTGCGATACTTGCCCCAACCATCAAGGTTCCTAGATAGAGCAGAGGCAGATTGATTAGTCTAATGAGAGAACCGATGGTCAAGAAGAAAAGGCTATAGGTAAAGAGATGCTCCAAGCCGATTTTTTGAGCCAGTCGGGTAGAAAATAGCGAGAAGAGGGTAAACATGAGGAGAGGAAGGCTGGTCAAGACACCAAGCGAACTAACTTCTACTCCCAGTCCTTGCGAAATATCTCCCAAAATAATGGGTAAAACAGTAAAAGGAGTCCGCAAGGAAACACCAATTAGTATAATACCTGGAACAAAAAAGAGTGATTGCTTTTTCATATAATACCTCTTCTAGCTGATTTTAATAACAGCTTATTTTAAGGTTTTTTCCTTATAATGTCAAGTAAGGTTTTGGGCTTTCAAGATAAAAATGGGAAAGTCTTGAAAATTATGATAAAATAGTGGAAGGAAATCTATACATTGGAGAAAAACTGTGTCTGAAAAGCAAAAAATCAGCGTATTGATATCGGTCTATATCAAGGAAAATCCGACATTTTTAAAGGATGCTATTGAGAGTGTTCAAAATCAGACCCTGAAACCGAGCGAATTGGTTCTAGTTGAGGATGGGCCTTTGACACCTGAGCTCTATCAGGTATTAGACCAGCTTGAAGCTGAGTCTGATATTCCAGTGAAACGCTATCCTCTTGAGCATAATCAAGGTTTGGGTCTGGCTCTTCGACAGGGTGTTTTGCAGTGTCAGTACGATATCATCGCTCGTATGGATACGGATGATATAGCTGTTCCAGACCGTTTTGAGAAACAGGTTCAGCTAATGGAGAAGGAAAACCTCGACCTATTAGGTGGACATATTGCAGAGTTTATTGACAATCCTGATGAGATTGTTTCTTACCGTCGTGTTCCAACCCAGCATGCAGATATTGTAGCTTATCAAAGGATGAGAAGTGCCTTTAACCACATGACTGTCATGTTCAAGAAGGACATGGTTCTCAAGGCAGGCAACTATGAGGATGGGCTTTATATGGAGGATGACCTCCTCTGGCTCAATATGATTGCTGCAGGAGCTAAGACTGGAAATCTGGATCAAATCTTGTGTAAGGTTCGTGTTGGAGCAGGAATGTTTGAGCGTCGTGGGGGACTGCGTTACCTCAAACTCTATCGTCAAGCTCGTCAACGCATGCTGAAGCGAGGACAAATTTCTTACATGGAGTATGCCAAGAGTGTTGCCATTCAGATGGTGGTTGCCCTTTGTCCTGGATTTGTCCGACAGTTTATTTTTATGAAACTGTTACGAAAAAGCAAGTAAAAGATTGTAGCAAATCATAAACTAGAGAAAAAGTGTTATAATAACAATATAACTATTCGGCTCTTTTAAGGAGGAGTAAATTTCTATGAATAAAAAACTCACAGATTATGTGATTGATCTGGTGGAAATTTTAAATAAACAACAAAAACAAGTCTTCTGGGGAATATTTGATATTTTCAGTATGGTAGTTTCCATCATTGTATCTTATATTTTATTCTACGGATTGATTAATCCAGCGCCTGTTGACTACATTATCTATACGAGTTTGGCCTTCCTGTTCTATCAATTGATGATTGGATTTTGGGGGTTGAACGCTAGTATTAGTCGTTACAGCAAAATTACGGATTTTATGAAAATCTTTTTTGGTGTGACTGTGAGCAGCGTCTTGTCATATAGTATCTGCTATGCCTTCTTACCACTCTTCTCTATACGTTTTATCGTGCTCTTTATCTTGTTGAGTACCTTCTTGATTTTATTGCCACGGATTACTTGGCAGTTAATCTACTCCAAACGCAAAAAGGGAAGTGGCGATGGAGAACACCGTCGGACCTTCTTGATTGGTGCAGGTGATGGTGGAGCTCTCTTTATGGATAGTTACCAACATCCAACTAGTGAATTAGAACTTGTCGGTATTTTGGATAATGATGAAAAGAAAAAAGGTCAAAAACTCGGTGGTATCCCTGTTTTGGGCTCTTATGACAATCTTCCAGAATTAGCCAAACGCCATCAAATTGAGCGTGTTATCGTTGCGATTCCGTCGCTTGATCCGTCAGAATATGAACGTATCCTGCAGATGTGTAATAAATTGGGTGTCAAATGTTACAAGATGCCTAAGGTTGAAACCGTTGTTCAGGGACTTCACCAAGCAGGTGGAGGCTTCCAGAAGATTGATATCACAGACCTTTTGGGCCGTCAGGAAATTCGTCTGGACGAATCGCGTCTGGGCGCAGAACTTACAGGAAAAACAATCTTGGTTACAGGTGCTGGTGGTTCAATCGGTTCTGAAATCTGTCGCCAAGTTAGCCGCTTCAATCCTGAACGTATTGTCCTGCTCGGTCATGGGGAAAACTCAATCTACCTTGTTTATCATGAATTGATTCGTAAGTTCCAAGGAATTGATTATGTACCTGTGATTGCGGATATTCAAGACTACGACCGTCTGTTACAAGTCTTTGAGCAGTATAAGCCAGCTATTGTTTATCATGCGGCGGCCCACAAGCACGTTCCTATGATGGAGCGCAATCCAAAAGAAGCCTTCAAAAACAATATCCGTGGAACCTACAATGTGGCTAGGGCTGTAGATGAAGCCAAGGTGCCTAAGATGGTTATGATTTCGACGGATAAGGCGGTCAATCCACCTAATGTTATGGGAGCAACTAAGCGCGTGGCTGAGTTGATTGTCACTGGCTTTAACCAACGTAGCCAATCGACCTACTGTGCGGTTCGTTTTGGGAATGTTCTTGGTAGTCGTGGTAGTGTCATTCCCGTCTTTGAACGTCAGATTGCTGAAGGCGGGCCTGTAACGGTGACAGATTTCCGCATGACCCGTTACTTCATGACCATTCCAGAGGCCAGCCGTCTGGTCATCCATGCTGGTGCTTATGCTAAAGATGGAGAAGTCTTTATCCTTGATATGGGCAAACCAGTCAAGATTTATGACTTGGCCAAGAAAATGGTCCTTCTAAGTGGCCACACTGAGAGCGAAATTCCAATCGTGGAAGTCGGTATTCGTCCAGGTGAAAAACTCTACGAAGAACTCTTGGTGTCAACCGAACTGGTTGATAATCAGGTTATGGATAAGATTTTCGTTGGTAAGGTTAATGTCATGCCTCTAGAAGCCATCGATAAAAAAATTGAAGAGTTCCGCACTCTTAGTGGAGATGAGTTGAAGCAAGCTATTATCGCCTTTGCCAATCAAACAACCCACGTTGAATAAAAAAGAAAAACGCATATTATTAGGTCTTGAAAAACCTTGGTAATATGCGTTTTGTTATGTAGAGATTTACTTTATTTTCTTCTGAAATGGGGTTGTCGCCCAGTCTATGTTATTGAAAATACTCCAAAACTTCTATGGGTTTGTGAGCGATATAATCAGGCTGATAGTTTAGTAGATCTGCTTGTTCTCCAAATCCCCAAGTGACGGCCAATTTCTGAATGCCTGTTTCTTGAGCTCCCATCATATCAAACTTGGTATCTCCGATGATGATGGCTTGTTCTGGTGCTAGTTGATGTGTCTGTAAGGCTTGGCGAATGACATCTGCCTTATGAGGTGCTTCAGGGCTGGAGCCATAAATGCCATCAAAGAAATGATAGATTCCCAAGTTTTTAGTCATGTCTTGAGCGGTTGGAGTATTTTTTGTCGTGGTGATATAAAGAGGATATTTGATCGATAGCTCCTCAAGCAAGTCTACAATTTGAGGAAAGAGTTGAGCTTCATGGATGCCTTTCTCCTTATAGTAAGAACGGTATATCTGCACGGCTTCAGAAATTTGTTCTTTGGGAAGGCAGGTCGCAAAACTACTTTCGAGGGGCGGCCCCATAAAACCACGAATAGTTTTGGCATCAGGGCTAGGCACCCCGAGCTCCTTAAAGGTATGGGTAAAGGCATTGTGAATCCCGATAGAACTGTCGACGAGGGTTCCATCCAGATCGAAAAAAATCGCTGTGATAGAGGTCATGGTTTCTCCTATTTGATAAACTTATTCTCCGAAAATTTCTTTTTGGAGGCGACGACCAGTAGGGGTGGCAGCGAGTCCACCTTCAGCTGTTTCACGAAAGGCAGTTGGCATGCTTGCTCCTACTTGGTACATGGCATCGATAACTTCATCCACAGGAATTTTAGATTCGATACCTGCCAAGGCCATGTCTGCTGCGATGAAGGCAAAGCTAGCTCCCATAGCATTGCGCTTGACACAGGGAACTTCAACCAAGCCGGCAACAGGGTCACAGATGAGACCCAGCATATTTTTAATGACAAAGGCAATGGCCTGACTGGCCTGATAAGGTGTTCCACCGGAAGCTAGAGTCAAGGCTGCAGCACTCATAGCAGAGGCCGAACCAACCTCGGCCTGACAGCCACCTTCAGCACCTGAGATAGAGGCATTATTTGCGATGACTAGTCCAAAGGCACCAGCAGCAAAGAGGAAATCCAGCTGTTGCTCGTGGCTGAGGTCTAATTTTTCAATAGCAGCTGTTAGAACGGAAGGCAGACAGCCAGCACTTCCTGCGGTCGGAGTGGCACAAACCAAGCCCATTTTGGCATTGTGTTCATTGACTGCAATGGCATTTCGGGCAGCAGAGAGAATCGTGTAATCTGACAGAGTTTTTCCGTTTTTGATGTAGTGATCCAATTTGGCAGCATCTCCACCTGTCAGACCACTACGAGATTTATTTTCATTGAGGCCAAGTTGGACAGAGGCTTTCATGACTTCCAGATTGCGTTCCATGAGAAGGAAGACTTCTTCACGTTCGCGACCAGTCAATTCAAACTCTGTTGTAATCATGAGTTCTGCGACATTTCCTTGAAAGTCCAGTTCTGCCTGCTCGACCAATTCTTTGATAGAATAAAACATGCTTCCTCCTATTTAAAGAAATTGACATTGTGGAGATGAGGGATTTTTCGAATTTCTTCGATAGCCTCATCACAGTTGCGACTGTCAACTTCGATAATCATAATAGCTTTTTCACCAGCTTTTTCACGAGTAACATTCATCTGGGCGATATTGATACCATAGCGGGAAAGGGCCTCTGTTACGAGGGCAATCATACCTGGAATATCTTGATGAACAATGATGATAGTCGGTGTATTCATATTGAGAGAGACGGCAAAGCCATTGAGTTCGGTTACCTGAATATTTCCTCCCCCGATAGAAATACCAGTCACGCTAATGGTCTTATGAGCATTTTTAACGGTAATTTTAGTGGTGTTTGGGTGAGGGGCATTGCTGTCTTTCTGAATGGTCCAGACAATCTTGATGCCACGCTTGTGGGCAATTTCCAGGCTGTTTGGGATTTCAGGATCATCTGTATCCATGCCCAAAATACCTGCAACAAGGGCTAGGTCTGTTCCGTGACCACGATAGGTCTTGGCAAATGAGTTAAATAGTTGGAATTCGACTTCTGTCGGAGTATCATCAAAAATGGAAGAGACAATCTTCCCAATACGAACAGCACCAGCTGTATGGCTACTAGATGGGCCAATCATAACTGGTCCGATGATATCAAAGACAGATTGAAAACGAAGTGATTTCATCAGTTTCCCCTTATAAAAATTCTTATCTCTATTATATCAAAGAATGAAGGTCTTGGCTTTAATTGTGGATGAAAACCTTTTTACACTACAAATAGCATAAAAAAGCATCTTTTGTAACAAAAAATAGCTTATTTAGGGAAATAAAAAATAATTTTGTAATATTTCTACATAAAAGTGTCAAGAAACGGTAATATTTAAAGGGTATGATAGAACTATAGAAAGAAGGAGAATTTTCAAATATGAAATCAACAACTAAAAAGATTAAAACAACTCTTGCAGGAGTAGCTGCCTTGTTTGCAGTATTTGCTCCATCATTTGTATCTGCTCAAGAATCATCAACTTACACTGTTAAAGAAGGTGATACACTTTCAGAAATCGCTGAAACTCACAACACAACTGTTGAGAAATTGGCAGAAAACAACCACATCGACAACGTTCATTTGATTTATGTTGGTCAAGAGTTGGTTATTGATGGCCCTGTAGCGCCTGCTGCAACACCAGCGCCAACTACTTATGCAGCACCAGCTGCTCAAGATGAAACTGTTTCAGCTCCAGTAGCAGAAACTACAGAAGTAGCAGAAGAAGCTCCAGTGGCAAGCGCACCTGCAGCAGAAGAAACGGTTGCTACAACAGAAGCTTCAGCACCAGCTGCAACTGTAAGCGGATCTGAAGCAGAAGCTAAAGAATGGATTGCACAAAAAGAATCAGGTGGTAGCTATACAGCTACAAACGGCCAATACATTGGACGTTACCAATTGACAGATTCATACTTGAACGGTGACTACTCAGCTGCTAACCAAGAACGTGTAGCGGATGCCTACGTTGCAGGACGTTACGGTTCATGGTCAGCCGCTAAAAACTTCTGGCTTAACAATGGCTGGTATTAAGAAATAACGAACAGAATAATATGAAAAGGTCGAGGAAATCCCTCGACTTTTTTATATTTCTTTCGGTTGATAATAGGTCTCCACTTCTTTTTTGAGAAAGGCTAGAATGGACGTTTCATCGGTCAGCTCCAGAAGGGAGAACCCTTTTTGGATAAGTTTAGCATCATCCCTACAAATCCCAATACGGACATAGCAGATAGCAAGCATATCGCAGCTTTTCTTGTTCTTGGCATCCTCTAGTAAAGTATAGCAGATTTGTTGACACATGTTTTTGTCTTGATGGTATAAGTAAATGGTGGAAAGGTTGAGTAGGATTGCCATTCGCAAGTCATGTAAATGTTGATAGTTTTTATAGACTTCTAAGCGTTGCAAGATTTTTCCAGTGATGAGATGGAGGTGTTCAATAGGAAAGCTGAAAAGGATGGTATTGAGGATTTTTAGGTCGCTTTCATACCATGTATCTTGTTTTTCAATTTTTTCCCAAAGTTTTTTGACAGTTTGTTTCACTTGGTCTGACAGTTGCTCTGTACCATGTTGACGGATATGAATGACAACTTCAAGCATATCCCTGATTTCTTCTATAGGCAGGTCGTGATGGGTCTTGAGATAGTTTTGGCATGTTTCAAAAAAATGAACTAGACCACTGCCACCAATGATGGAATTCATATTGAGATAAGTTTGCATGATTTCTGTCCGTTGGCTCGGCTGATAGATATGGCAGATGTAGTCAAACTCTTCAAAACTCATATTAATCTGTCGGAGAAGAAATTCCATGTTTTCATATTTGGGAGTTACCTTGCCACTTTCAATCTTTGATAGACTAGTTCTTGAAAGGACATCTCCGCAGACCTCTTCTTGGGTTAAGCCTTTTGACTCACGTATTTCTTTATAGACCTTTCCGAAATCATAACGCATGATTGACTCCTTTTCGTGAAAAAAGTTAACAAATAATAAAATCCTATTAAAAATATTGTATCATAGTAATATAAAAAGTAGAAAATAAAACTAAAATAAGTTTGTGGAAAAGCTTGGTGTAATTTTAAAATGGGCTTAATAGTACTATGATGTAGCTAGAAAAGGGGTGGAAAAATGTTTAAAAATAAGGAGCTTTTTCGAGTAGTCATGATATTTGTGATAGGAACTATCCTCATTTTAATGACACCAGTCTTATTTAAAGTTGTTATGGAACTATTTTCAAAATAGATAGGCCTCTGTTTTAGGCAGAGGCGTGAATCAGGAGGTTAAGTGATGAACTACAATGTAAAATATCTCTTATCAGGAATATTTATTATAGTCTTTATAGGTTTTCTAGTCTGGATGCGTTATTTTAATCAGAAGAAGGAAGAAGAGCATTCGGATGTGTCTTTTGAAGCGAGATTAGACAGTGAGGTTAAGACATTATATAAACAACTAGGATTGGGTGAGGAGCCTCATTATTTCTTAGCCTATCGCTACCTACATCCCTGGTTTAATTTGGCGATTTTACCACCAACAGTTGAAATTTTCTTAACTAAAATAGCGCTGGTGATGGTGACTCCAGATGAACTACTGATAAGAAATCTTGGGAATGGGATGACTTTCACAAGTGAGCACCATCGTGATTTGCGACAAGGACTTATCCGCATTCCAAAATCAGAGATGAAAGAATTTGAGATTCGCAACTGGAAAAGAGTTTTTATATTTGGCGATTTTTTGACAATTAAAACAAGCCAACATAGCTATTATTTACAGGTTAGAGATGATGGACTTCAAAAAGGAAGTCTTTCTACCAAACATTTCTCAGACTTGAAACGACAAGATTTTCTCGGATTATTGACAGATAAAAGGACATTCTGATAGACAATTAACCAAAAAACGAATCTTAGGACGTTCAACAATTCAAAAACCACACAGTATTTCTTTCAGCTTGATTGTACTCAAGACTGAAATCACTATGTGATTTTATTTGGAAGCTAGTTTTTCCCAGCCTCTTTTTGCTTACATGTAGGGAAATCTGTTCACTCTTTGTAGCCAATTTGATATAATCTTATCAAAAAAGTAGTATAATGTTTTTATAGAATATAAATAGTGGTGGATAGCATGCATGCATTATTAGCAACAAGATTAAAAAATAAGCGAAAAGAGCTGGGTTGGTCGCAAAAAGAATTGGCAGAAGGAATTTGCCAACAAACTCAGATAAGTCGCATGGAACAAGGCAAATATATGCCAGGAGCAGATTTGTTATATAAATTATCTGAAAAAATGGGCTTAAATATGGACTATTTCTTTTCAGGAGAAATTTCGAAAGAGTTTCTAGGCTTGTCTGCTTTCAAGAGATTGTCTAAAACATTATTGGAAAATCAAGATTACGCCTCTTTGAAATATGCTTTTGAGGGAGAAAGAAAGCAGCAGACTTCTTTATCTTTTGATGAAAAGATTTATCTGGACTGGATAGATGCTATTCTAACCTATCAATGTGAACATCAATTAAAACTAGCTATTTCAAAAATAGAGGACATCCTCAGTAGGATTAGTATTGATAAAGTGGACTACTTATATATTTTGAATACCCTGCTGATTTTCTTAGGCTATGATGAGGATAAGGAGAAATTTGAGCAACTATATGATCAGGTTTCCGTAGCCCTTTCAAAAATCGATACCAGTGTGCGTGAACAAATTGAGTTGTATATCAAAATAAAATACAATTATTGTTACCACCTTTGGAAACAGGAGGAGATGGATAAGTCCAGAGCGCTATTATTGGAGATAATTGAATTTTGTAACAAATATCATAGTAGCTTTAGGTTAGCAGATTTATATTGTTTGTTGGGAAATGTAACAGAAAATCTTGATATCTCTGTTGCTAAGGACTATTATATGAAAGCTAAGGTGCTTTATCTAATTGAAAATAATGAAGTCATGGCACTCAAGGTAGAACAATATCTAATGGATAAGAAGTCAGAGAATGTATAAGGCTGGGAAAAAAGTCTTTAAAATAAAGAAACGCATAATATCAGGTTTTGAAAAAACTGATACTATGCGTTTTATTATGGGGATATTTACTTCATTTTATCCTGAAATTGAGTTTTTGACCATCCTCTTCATACACAAAACATAACTATAATTCTTTTTTAAAAAAATATATGATTTATTACTTTAATTGCTTGACAGTTTATATATGTTGATTTATAATATAGGTGAAAGAAGGTGGCAAGATGGGAAAATTAAAATTCGAATATTTGAAAGCGCTATCTATATTGCTTATTGTGCTAATTCTACTGAGTAATAGTCGAAGTTTTATTAGTACTACTCTAGTTACTCAAGGTATTGATACAGGAGCGTACTATTCTCCCGGTTAAAAATAAGTTCGTTGTTAAAGAATGAGATAGAAGGAAGGTGAGTCCAATGGACTACGATACTTGTTGATAAATTACTATAGCTGTTTTTACGGAACAGCTCTCGATAATAAGAGAAATAAATCATGAGAAAATTAGTTAAAATTGGTGTTGCATCTTTAATGGTATGTGGTATACTTGCTACTACAAATGCTTTAGCAGTATGGGTTGAGGGTGGTCAATGGAACTATGGAGTAGGTTGGACAGGAACTTTTGGATATTCTGATTATTTACATTCTACTCGATCTCATACAGCAACTGTCAAGCATGGAGGTAGAATCTCTAAGGATCGTGAAGATCCCGAGGTTTGGGCTCAAGCTTCCCTTAATAAAATTCCGCCAACAGGATTAGAATATTTCTATGGATTTTAAGTGAAATTTTCCCTTTCCTATTAGGAGAGGGAAAACTTTAGTGGAGGTACTTTTATGAAAAAAATCAGTCATCTTTGTATGTTTCTGCTGTTGCTGTGTACCACTTTTTTTGTTTTTAATGTAAACTACACACGTGAAGCGGTTCGGATTCGGGAAATGGGAAAGACTGTAGATTCTTTGGATTTGTATTTGAAAGATATTAACGAACCTGCAGCGTCTGTTCTTCGATTTTTTGAGGATGTATCAAAGGAGTACAAGGTCTCCATCATCAAAACAGACAGTAGTGATGAGGTAATCAAGTCTGGTGTTTTTGATAAAGATACCTTCCCCTACCAAGAGTTTGGGATTTCTTCTCTTGATTTTACCACAGATGGTGAAGGAGTCTACAGTAATAAAGAAATTTCTAATAAACTTGGTACGATTCCGACCTTTCTAAAAGCCAAGCCTATTCAGCTTATGACTTTTCAAACCTATATCAAGGATACATCTCATAGTTTAAATGGTCGCTATACGATAACTTCTACACAAGAGATGGATAAGGATAGGATTGTACAGAAATGGAGCGATTTTTTCAAGATAGACCAGGCTACCTTGCTAGAGCCTACCTATAAAAGTGCAGTGGAAGTCATAAATCGAGATTTGCTTTTATCTGCCATTGTTTTTGTCTTGGCTATTTTACTTCTTGTGTTAGTAACAGTGTATCAGCCGATGATGGAGATGAAACGAGTGGGGGTTCAAAAGTTACTTGGTTTTCAAAGTAGGGCGATTTTGGCTGGTTTTGTCAAGACTAATTTTTATCTTCTCTTGGGTGGAAGTCTTATCATTGACTTGGGGCTATTTTTAGTGCTGGACTACAGACCAAAACTTCTGTTCCCAAGTCTACTCTTATCCCAATTTCTGCTTTTACAGTTGTATTTGTTCATCAGTTGGCTGACCTACCTGATGATTCAGAAAATGACAGTCAGTTCCATGTTGAAAGGTTTTTCATCTGTCAAACTTGGTCTCATCTTCAATTATGTGATGAAAATAGGGACAACTATTTTACTGACGGCCTTATTGATTGGGGTGGGCAGAAGTCTAGAACAAGAAAACAAAGAACTTGCTTATCAGCAACAGTGGGTAAGCCAAGGTAATTACCTGACCTTAGAAACCTTCCAACTCAATGATAACCTGTGGCAAGAAGAGCTAGCAGGGTCAGGGAAATCTATAGATTATTTCTACCTATTTTATCAAGATTTGCTAGCAAAAATACAAGTAAATTATGTGCGAAGTGCGAGTCTTCCTATCAAACCAGTCATCAAAGCAGAACAAGTGCAGCAGTACCAACTGCCTGATAAGGTAGATGTTTACTATGCTAATAGCAATTTTCTAAAGAGCAAGGGATTCAAGTTACCAGATACCGGCACAAAAAAAGTTATTTTGATGCCAGCCAGTGATAAAGGACAAGAAGGCAAGAATCAGTTCTTGGGAAAATCCATCGCCTATCTTTCTATGAGGTATGAAGATCAGCAAAAGCAAAGGATAGAAGATATGGATGTAGAAATTGCCTACTATGAAGGAGATTGGTCTTTCTTCCCTTATAATAATGAGCGAAAGGAAAAC
Source organism: Streptococcus mitis (assembly GCF_022137125.1). Taxonomy (GTDB): domain Bacteria; phylum Bacillota; class Bacilli; order Lactobacillales; family Streptococcaceae; genus Streptococcus; species Streptococcus mitis_CE. The sequence goes on from NZ_JAKNEQ010000004.1 coordinate 145,936, forward strand.
CTTCACAATCCAATCATTAGTCTGGTAAATGATCAAGACATGATGTGGGAAGAAAAGACTCGCTTGTCAACGACAGGTTTAAACAATCCGATGAAAGTTGAAAATACAGAACAAAATCAAAAAGTGATTACGGAGTTAGTTGAGAAATTATTAGATGGGAATTATTTAAAATTTTCATCGATTCAAGCCATTCAACAAGAGAAAGTAGATTCTTATCGAGATGCAGTTCGAAATTTTAATATACTCTTTGCTTTGTTTGGTCTCCTTAGCATGATGATTTCCTACTTCTTATTAGTAACAACTTTCTTATTGAAGCGAACAGATATCATTACCAAGAAGTTTATGGGGTGGAAACTGGTCGATCGCTACCGCCCTCTCTTAGTTCTGCTCTTGTTGGGCTATAGTCTCCCTCTTCTAATATTGATTTTCTTTGCCCATGCGCTCTTCCCACTTCTACTGTTTGCAGGTTTTACATGTTTGGATATACTATTTGTGCTAGTCTTGGCCTCTAGGATGGAGAAAAAAAGTCTAGTAGAATTATTGAAAGGGGGCATCTTATGATTGAGTTGGAAAATATTACCAAAACCATTGGAGGAAAAGTGATTTTGGATCACTTGTCTCTCAGGATTGATCAGGGGGATTTGGTTGCCATTGTTGGTAAGAGTGGTAGTGGCAAGTCAACCTTGTTAAATTTATTAGGTTTGATAGATGGTGATTACAGCGGACGGTATGAGATTTTTGGTCAGACAAATCTAGCGGTCAATTCTGCTAAGTCGCAAACAATAATCCGTGAACATATCTCTTATCTGTTTCAAAATTTTGCCCTGATTGATGATGAAACGGTCGAGTACAATCTCATGCTGGCGCTGAAATATGTGAAATTGTCCAAGAAAGACAAGCTCAAAAAGGTGGAAGAGATTTTAGAGAGAGTAGGTTTGTCAGCTACGTTGCATCAAAAGGTCTCCGAGTTGTCTGGTGGCGAACAACAACGAATTGCAGTTGCTAGAGCCATCTTAAAACCCAGCCAGCTGATTTTAGCCGATGAACCAACAGGTTCGCTGGATCCTGAAAATAGAGATTTGGTCTTGAAGTTTCTCTTAGAGATGAATCGCGAGGGGAAAACAGTCATTATTGTGACCCACGATGCTTATGTAGCCCAACAATGTCATCGTATCATTGAATTGTAAAAAATACAGAAATCTTATCAAAAATCTTTAAATTTAAGGATACCTTTAAAATTTAATTTTAAAACACTCATTTATCAACATTTTTGATTGATAAAAATAGGAAATCGGTTGTTTTTGGGAGATTCCCTAAAATTACCTCCTAACCACACGTACTAAAAAGATACTTCCTATGGAAATCGTATGACTCTGAAGCTTCGAATAGTTCAGTTTTCATGATTTTTATGCTATTCTAGCTTTAAAATCCTTCAGAACGTAAAATTTTAAGCAGTCAAAGACTTAGAATATCCCTAAAACATTTATTTTATGGCAATTCTAAACGTAGAATTGCGTGGATATGTATGGATTTAATCTGTTCGATAGTTAGGACAGCTCTATTCTGGGAAATCTGAGCTATCAATGGTTTAGAACAGCATTTCAACAATGGATTTTGTTGAAGGATTGATTATTTTATGAAAGAGGTTGGTCGATTGACAGCCTCTTTCTTGTCTTCTCCAACCAAGCATGTTATAATGAATACTGCTCAAGCGACCTTCAATCGTTAAGCACACACGACCTTCAATCGTGAACTAGTCATTTCGTTTATCTTTTATTACGTCGTTAACTCGAAATGAGATGCAAGCTGAGCTTGTCTGATTTGTAACCTCAATCAGTCTCCCAGACTGATTGAGCGAACTCAAGTTATGCCTGCGACTCGTTGCCTAGTCCTAAAAGCAAACGAAAAGACTATACTCGAAGAAATTCTATTGAAAGTCATAGTAAATAGAATTTTGAGGGGTATAAATAAACGAATAGATGGGAGACTTACCATGAGTGATAACTCTAAAACACGTGTTGTTGTGGGGATGAGTGGTGGTGTTGATTCGTCGGTGACGGCTCTTCTTCTCAAGGAGCAGGGTTACGATGTGATTGGCATCTTCATGAAGAACTGGGACGACACAGATGAAAACGGCGTCTGTACGGCGACCGAAGATTACAAGGATGTGGCTGCGGTAGCAGACCAGATTGGCATTCCCTACTACTCTGTCAATTTTGAAAAAGAGTACTGGGACCGCGTTTTCGAGTATTTCCTAGCAGAATACCGTGCGGGACGCACGCCAAATCCAGATGTTATGTGTAACAAGGAAATCAAGTTCAAGGCCTTTTTGGACTATGCCATGACCTTAGGGGCAGACTATGTAGCGACTGGGCATTATGCCCGAGTGGCGCGTGATGAAGATGGTACTGTTCATATGCTTCGTGGCGTGGACAATGGCAAGGACCAAACCTATTTCCTCAGTCAACTTTCGCAAGAACAACTCCAAAAAACCATGTTCCCATTGGGACATTTGGAAAAGCCTGAAGTTCGCAGACTAGCAGAAGAAGCAGGCCTTGCGACTGCTAAGAAGAAAGACTCGACAGGAATTTGCTTTATCGGAGAAAAGAACTTTAAAAACTTTCTCAGCAACTACCTGCCAGCTCAGCCTGGTCGCATGATGACTGTGGATGGTCGCGATATGGGTGAGCATGCAGGACTTATGTACTATACGATTGGTCAGCGTGGCGGTCTCGGTATCGGTGGGCAACACGGTGGTGACAATGCACCTTGGTTCGTTGTCGGAAAAGACCTGAGCAAGAATATTCTCTATGTAGGACAAGGATTCTACCATGATTCGCTCATGTCAACCAGCCTTGAGGCTAGTCAGGTTCACTTTACTCGTGACATGCCAGAGGAGTTTACGCTCGAATGTACGGCTAAATTCCGCTACCGTCAGCCTGATTCGAAGGTTACTGTATATGTCAAAGGAGATAAGGCAGAGGTTATCTTTGCAGAACCGCAACGCGCGATTACACCAGGACAGGCAGTTGTCTTTTACGATGGCGAAGAGTGTCTAGGTGGCGGTTTGATTGACAATGCTTACCGCGATGGACAAGTTTGTCAGTACATTTAGATTGACAAATTTTCTCAATTTGCTACAATAATAGAAGCAATAGAAATGATGGTCAAAGCTCATGGATGTTGCAGGCTTTTTTGTCCTGCACTTCTTTGGAGTTTTGACTGTTTTTGTGTCGTTTAAAGGAAAGGACAAGAATGATTCAACAAGATTTTCGGACAAAAGTGGAAAATACAGTTTTTGGCGTTCGGGCGACAGCTTTGATTCTTCAAAATCGCAAGCTCCTAGTTACCAAAGACAAGGGCAAGTATTACACAATTGGAGGTGCGATTCAAGTCAATGAAAGCACGGAAGAAGCGGTAGTCCGTGAAGTGAGGGAAGAACTGGGTGTCGAAGCTCAAGCTGGGCAACTAGCTTTTGTTGTTGAAAATCGTTTTGAAGAAGATGGTGTCTATTGGCACAACATCGAGTTTCATTATCTGGTGGACTTGCTTGAGGATGCCCCATTGACCATGCAGGAAGATGAGAAAAGGCAGCCTTGTGAGTGGATTGATTTGGATCAGCTTAAGGGTATCAATCTAGTTCCAGCCTTTTTGAAAACAGCCCTGCCAGATTGGGACGGCCAACTAAGACACATCCATCTTGAGGAATAGGAGAGAAAATAATGGTTAAGCTTATTGCCCATGTACTTGTTCATAGTGGTGATGATTATTTGCTCATTCAGCGTTCGGAAATTAAAAGAGGACAACCCAATGTTTATCCAACTTACTGGGATATTCCTGGTGGCGGGGTTGAAAAGGGTGAAATTCCGCGAGATGGAGCTCTTAGAGAATGTATTGAAGAAGCGGGAGTTAGGCTAGATAGCAGTTTGCTCAAACTTCTTCACGAAGATAGTCAACTGGATACCTCTAAGGATACTGTCTTTACTCGCTTAGTTTATAAAGCAGAGTGGGTTGGGGAGAAGCCAATTATCAGATTAGATCCTGAAGAGCATACGCACTTTAAATGGGTTACTATGGCTCAAGCTCTAGAGGAGGAGAAGTTAGTTCCTTATTTACGAGAAATTTTTGAAAGGTTAAGAAATGACATATAATTTTACTGAAGAATACGATATTATTGTAATTGGTGCGGGACATGCTGGGGTAGAAGCATCCCTAGCTGCTAGCCGTATGGGCTGTAAGGTCTTGCTTGCGACTATCAACATTGAAATGCTGGCTTTCATGCCTTGTAACCCCTCTATCGGTGGTTCTGCCAAAGGGATTGTTGTGCGTGAAGTTGATGCCCTCGGTGGCGAGATGGCCAAAACCATTGACAAGACTTACATCCAGATGAAGATGCTCAACACAGGGAAGGGGCCAGCTGTCCGTGCCCTCCGTGCGCAGGCTGACAAGGAGCTTTACTCTAAGGAAATGCGCAAGACGGTTGAAAATCAAGAAAATCTGACTCTTCGTCAGACCATGATTGATGAGATTTTGGTTGAAGACGGCAAAGTTGTCGGTGTACGTACAGCGACCCATCAAGAATATGCTGCCAAGGCTGTTATCGTGACGACAGGGACTGCACTACGTGGGGAAATCATCATCGGAGACCTCAAGTATTCATCAGGTCCTAACCACAGCTTGGCTTCTATTAACCTTGCTGACAATCTCAAGGAACTGGGCCTCGAAATTGGTCGTTTCAAGACAGGAACGCCTCCACGTGTCAAGGCTTCTTCTATCAACTACGATGTGACCGAGATTCAGCCAGGAGACGAAGCGCCTAATCATTTCTCATACACTTCACGTGATGAGGATTATGTCAAAGACCAAGTGCCATGCTGGTTGACCTATACCAATGGTACCAGTCATGAGATTATCCAAAACAACCTCCACCGTGCGCCTATGTTTACAGGTGTAGTCAAGGGAGTGGGGCCTCGCTACTGTCCGTCGATTGAGGACAAGATTGTGCGCTTTGCGGACAAGGAGCGCCACCAACTCTTCCTTGAGCCAGAAGGTCGCAATACTGAGGAAGTCTATGTTCAAGGACTTTCAACCAGTCTGCCTGAGGATGTCCAGCGTGACTTGGTTCATTCTATCAAAGGTTTGGAAAATGCAGAGATGATGCGGACAGGTTATGCCATTGAGTATGACATGGTCTTGCCTCACCAGTTGCGTGCGACTCTGGAAACCAAGAAAATCTCCGGACTTTTCACTGCTGGTCAGACAAATGGAACGTCAGGTTACGAAGAAGCTGCTGGTCAAGGGATTATCGCGGGTATCAATGCGGCTCTTAAAATCCAAGGCAAGCCTGAGTTGATTTTGAAGCGCAGTGACGGTTATATTGGGGTCATGATTGATGACTTGGTGACCAAGGGAACCATTGAGCCTTATCGCCTTTTGACCAGTCGAGCTGAATACCGCCTCATTCTCCGCCATGACAATGCCGATATGCGTTTGACAGAGATGGGACGTGAGATTGGACTTGTGGATGATGAACGCTGGGCTCGCTTTGAAATCAAGAAAAATCAATTTGACAATGAGATGAAGCGCCTAGATAGCATAAAACTTAAGCCAGTCAAGGAAACCAATGCCAAGGTTGAGGAGATGGGTTTCAAGCCTTTGACAGATGCAGTGACAGCCAAGGAATTCCTTCGCCGTCCAGAAGTTTCTTATCAAGATGTGGTGGCTTTCATCGGACCAGCTACAGAGGACTTGGATGACAAGATTATCGAATTGATTGAAACAGAAATCAAGTACGAAGGCTATATTTCCAAGGCCATGGACCAGGTTGCCAAGATGAAACGCATGGAAGAAAAACGCATTCCAGCCAATATCGACTGGGATGACATTGATTCTATTGCAACCGAAGCTCGTCAGAAGTTCAAGCTCATCAATCCAGAAACCATCGGCCAAGCTAGCCGTATTTCGGGAGTAAACCCAGCAGATATTTCTATTTTGATGGTGTATCTTGAAGGTAAAAATCGTAGTATTTCTAAAACTCTTCAAAAATCAAAATGATACGTCGTCGGCTTCGGCTCACCTAACTTAAGTTATGCTTTCGCCTAGCCTTCTAGTCTGCTTTCGATTTTTATTGAGTTTTAATCTAAAAAGAAAGCATAGAGAAAAAACAGCTCCGAAGACGGGGCTGTTTTGTTGACTTGTACTCAATGAAAATCAAAGAGCAAACTAGGAAGCTAGCCGTAGGTTGCTCAAAGCACTGCTTTGAGGTTGTAGATAGAACTGACGAAGTCAGTAACATATATACGGCAAGGCGACGTTGACGTGGTTTGAAGAGATTTTCGAAGAGTATTATTCTTCATCTGGTGTGAGGATCATAGGGATGATAATTGGTTCACGTTCTGTATTTTCATAAAGGAAGGGGCGAATAGCGTTGACAATGGCACCATTGACTGATTGCACGCTAGCATCCTTGTTTTTCAGTGCGATACGAATTGCATTGAAGAGGATACGCTGGCTTTGGCGAATCAAGTCACCCGATTCTCTCATGTAGACAAAGCCTCGGCTGAGGATGTCTGGACCAGACAGAATCATTTGAGACTTGAAGTCAACAGTTGCGACTGCCAGAACGACACCGTCTTCAGATAGATCACGACGATCTTTGAGTACGGCAGCACCGATTTCACCGATACGATTTCCATCGACATAGATGTCTTGGGCGTTGAAATGGCCTGCAATACGAGCTGAGTTAGCAGTAAGGGCAAGCACATCACCATTGCTCATGATAAAGATATTGTCCTTCTCAACACCAGTATCCACTGCTAGCCCAGCGTGGACTTTTTGCATGCGGTATTCACCGTGAACAGGCATGAAGTATTTTGGCTTAATCAAGCGGAGCATAAGTTTTTGCTCTTGCTGGCCACCGTGTCCAGATGTATGGATATTGTTAACCTTACCGTGGATAACTTCGACACCAGCTTCAGAAATGATGTTAATCAGCTTGTTGACGCTAGTAGTGTTTCCAGGGATCGGACTAGAAGAGAAGATAACAGTATCGCCGGGTTGGAGTTGCACCTGACGGTGGGTTCCGTTGGCGATACGAGAGAGGGCCGCCATAGGTTCACCCTGACTACCTGTACAGAGGATCAGAACTTCGCCTGCAGGGTAGTCTTTGATTTCATTTGGCTCGATAAAGGTTCCCTTAGGAGCTTTGATGTAGCCAAGATCGATTCCGTTGACAATGGCCTTTTCCATAGAGCGACCAAAGACCGCAATCTTGCGTCCAGTCTTAACAGCAGCTTCTGTTGCTTGCTGGAGACGGAAGATATTTGAGGCAAAGGATGCAAAGATGATACGTCCTTCAATGCCTTGGATAATCTTCATGATGGACTGGCCAACGACTTTTTCAGAGTTGGTAAAGGTTGGAATTTCTGCATTTGTCGAGTCAGACAGGAGACAGAGTACACCGTCTTCACCAAGAGCTGCCATACGGTGCAAATCTGCTGGTTCACCAACTGGTGTTAAGTCAAACTTGAAGTCACCCGTACAGACAATTTTCCCTTGAGGAGTATGAATGACAATCCCCAAAGGTTCTGGAATAGAGTGAGTCGTTCTAAAGAAAGTTGCCTTGAGATTTTTAAAGGTCAACTCAGTATTGTGGTTGATTTCGTAAAGTTTGGCGTTGCGCAAGAGGCCGTGTTCTTCGAGTTTCCCACGGATCAAAGCCAAGGCAAGCGGTCCAGCATAGATAGGGACATTTGCTTGCTTGAGCAGAAAGGGAATCCCACCAATGTGGTCCTCGTGTCCGTGGGTAATCAAAACAGCCTTGACGCGGTCGATATTGTCCACGATGTAAGAGTAGTCAGGAATGACATAGTCGATACCAAGCAAGTCATCTTCTGGGAATTTAATCCCAGCATCGACGATGATAATCTCATCTTGGTATTCAATTCCGTAAGTGTTTTTCCCGATCTCTCCCAGACCACCGATGGCAAAAACGCCAACTTCTTCAGGTTTAAGAGTATAGGTCATATTAGAACTCCGTAATTTCGAAGGCGCCAGTTTCTTTTTCGTAATCTAGCAATTTGTCAGACAAGAGTTCGATATACTCGATATTGTACTCTGGGCGATTTTCTTCGACAAGTTGGCGAGCAGCGATACGGCCCTCAAGTTCTGAGTTAGCATCGATGTCTAGGTATAGTGCGCGTGTTGTTTCACGGCGTGGGCTACGTTCTTTTGTTTCTTGATAAAAAACTTTGTAAATCATATAGTTCCTTTCTATTTACAGGTCAGCTTATTCCAAACTTTTAGCAGAGAATTGCTTGATTTCATTCCATTTTTGTCTAGATTGACCTTGATTCGTTACAATTATTTCAATTATACCACAAAATGAAAAATTAGTAAAAGACGGAAACGAGAAAGTCATAGGGTTACTCGTTGGTAAGCGTTTGCAAAAATAAAGAAAATATGTTATTTTGATAATGGAAGTGGAATTTATCATTTGTCACAATTCCCTATAGTTTTTAAGTCAAGGAGGTTGCCCTATGTATAATTTATTTGCTTTTGCTATCGGAGCTCGCTTAGTAGCTTTTATTGTTTTTGTTGCTTGCGTTTATGGAGGGAATCTTCTATTTGCCAAACTGGAACAACGACAAACCAAGTTCTTGTGGAAAATTACCTTTGTGACTCTCTACTCGCTTTTTCTCCTCCTCGTAACCTATGTAGTTTGGTTTATATTTTACTTTGGATTAAATGCTTAGATGCCCTGCTCTGCTGGGGTATTTTTGTTTGGGGGCAAAGAAAATTCCACCCCATCTATCAAGATGAGGTGGTCTTTGCATTTTTCTAAAATGACATGACAATGGAATTTTCAGAGCTTATTAGCTTTATATTAATGATTCTTCTGCTCAAAAATAGAGTTGAAGACTAAAAACAAAACAATACAAACAGATAAATCGATTGGTAAAGGGATAGTAGTAATGTTTAAATCATTGAGAATGCTGAGCAAACTATAAGAGATAAAGATAATAAAATTTATCCTTCTAAAAATGTGTTTTTTATCTAGCATGACTTACCAAACTTTTTACGAAGGTCTTTTCCAATGGTATAACCTGCCATAAATAAAGCGATACCAACACCTACACCAAAACCACCCTTTATTTCTTGCAATTCCTTATTAGAAATTTCACAATAGTTGTTCAAATCTTTCATCATATTAATCTCCTCCTAAAAAATAACCAGCTGCCAAACCAGAACCTATAAGTGCTGTTCCACCTGCAATAGCTTTCCAAGATACTGCTACTCCAAAGATAACCAAGGGAGCGAGACCGCCATCAATATCTGATAATTCATTTTCAGATAAGGATAAAAATTGATTGTCAAGAACGTCAAAATTTGTCATTGAACTTTCCTCCTTTTTTCTTGTTCACTTTTATATTCGGAAAAGAAAAGGAAAAGTGAGCATTTTTTAAATTATTTTTTAGCTAAGTATAGGCATTTTTGTTTGGGGGCAAAGAAAATTCCCATGTGCCAGCTTTTGTAGTATAATAGTAAGCAGACAAAAAGATAGGAATGTGTTATGAAAGTATTAGCTTTTGATACGTCCAGCAAGGCTCTTTCTCTCGCTATTTTAGAGGACAAGCAGGTTCTTGCCGAGACGACGATTAATATTAAGAAAAATCACAGTATTACCCTCATGCCTGCCATCGATTTTTTGATGGCAAGTGTGAACTGGACGCCCAAGGATTTGGATAGAATCGTTGTGGCGGAAGGGCCAGGTAGCTACACAGGTTTGCGAATTGCGGTAGCAACTGCCAAGACCCTTGCTCATACTCTTAACATCGAGTTAGTTGGTATGTCTAGCCTCTTGGCTCTGGTGCCCTACCAACAAGAAGGTTTGTTCGTTCCTTTGATGGATGCGCGTCGCAACAATGTTTACGCAGGATTTTATGAGAATGCCAAACCTGTCATGCCAGAAGCACACCTGCCCTTTGAGCGAGTGATTGAGCTAATCAAGGGTGCTAGTCAAGTAACCTTTGTCGGAGAAGTTGCCCCCTTTGTGGAGCAGATTCAAGAACACTTGCCAAGGACTAATTACAAAGAAACCCTGCCAAATGCAGCTAATCTTGCTCTTTTGGCTTGGGACAAGGAAGCAGACTCCTTGCATGATTTTGTGCCGAACTACCTCAAACGTGTTGAGGCTGAGGAAAACTGGCTCAAGAATCACACCGAGTCTGGCGAGTCTTACATTAAACGCCTATGATAGAAATCAAACGAATCCAACAACAGCCTGACTTGGCTCAAGCCATCTACGCTGTCATGGTAACTGTTTACCCAGTCAGTCCTTGGACGCTGGAACAAATCCAAGCAGATCTGTCCCAAGGCCAGACTTGGTATGCTCTGGCTTATGATGGGGCAGAAGTGATTGGCTTTCTAGCTGTGCAGGAAAATATCTTTGAGGCAGAAGTCCTGCAAATCGCTGTCAAAGGAGCTTATCAGGGTCAGGGAATTGCGTCAGCCTTGTTTGCAACATTGCCGACAGACAAGGAGATTTTCCTCGAAGTCAGAAGGTCAAATCATCGAGCGCAAGCATTTTACAAGAAAGAAAAGATGGCGGTCATCGCTGAGCGAAAGGCCTACTACCATGATCCAGTCGAGGACGCCATCATCATGAAGAGAGAAATAGATGAAGGATAGATATATTTTAGCATTTGAGACATCCTGTGATGAGACCAGTGTCGCTGTCTTAAAAAACGACGACCAGCTCTTGTCCAATGTCATTGCTAGTCAAATCGAGAGCCACAAACGTTTTGGGGGCGTAGTGCCAGAAGTAGCTAGTCGTCACCATGTCGAGGTCATTACAGCCTGTATCGAGGAGGCTCTAGCAGAAGCAGGAATTACCGAAGAGGACGTAACAGCTGTGGCGGTTACCTATGGACCGGGCTTGGTCGGAGCCTTACTAGTTGGTTTGTCAGCTGCCAAGGCCTTTGCTTGGGCACATGGGCTTCCGCTGATTCCCGTTAACCACATGGCTGGCCACCTCATGGCCGCTCAGAGTGTGGAGCCTTTGGAGTTTCCCTTGCTAGCCCTCTTGGTTAGCGGTGGGCACACAGAGTTGGTTTATGTTTCGGAGGCTGGTGATTACAAGATTGTTGGGGAAACGCGAGATGACGCGGTTGGTGAGGCCTATGATAAGGTTGGCCGTGTCATGGGCTTGACCTATCCTGCCGGTCGTGAGATTGACGAGCTAGCTCATCAGGGGCAGGATATTTATGATTTTCCTCGAGCCATGATTAAGGAAGATAATCTGGAGTTTTCATTCTCAGGTTTGAAATCTGCCTTTATCAATCTTCACCACAATGCCGAGCAAAAGGGAGAGAGTCTGTCTACAGAGGATTTGTGTGCTTCCTTCCAAGCCGCTGTCTTGGATATTCTTATGGCAAAAACTAAGAAGGCTTTGGAGAAGTACCCTGTTAAAACCCTTGTCGTGGCAGGTGGGGTAGCAGCCAATAAAGGCCTTAGAGAACGCCTAGCAACTGAAATCACAGATGTCAATGTCATCATTCCACCTCTGCGCCTCTGCGGAGACAATGCAGGTATGATTGCCTATGCTAGCGTTAGCGAGTGGAACAAAGAAAACTTTGCAAACTTGGGCCTCAATGCCAAACCAAGTCTCGCTTTTGATACTATGGAATAAAGAGTCAGCTTAAGGCTGACTTTTTTACTTGCCGAAATGTCAGAATATTTTGACAAATAAATGTAAATAATGATATAATATATAAAGAATAGGAGGTGGTCAGATGATTGGGAGAATGGAATTGGGGGAATTTTACAAGGAATTACGTTTGGCTAGAAAGCTCAAGCAGTCAGATGTGGCTTGTGCTGGACTAACAGCTTCTCAGCTATCCAAGTTCGAACTAGGGCAGTCTATGCTGTCTGCAGATAAGTTGATTCTAGCTATCCAAGGTATAAATGTGACCTTTGATGAGTTTGGGCACAAGCTCAACAACTATCAAGAATCTCCACATATGCGAATTGGTAGAAAGGTTGTGGATCGCTTTGCCCACCAAGATATAGCTGGTTTAGAGCAACTGTTGGAGGAAGTCGAGCAAGAACAGATGGCAGAGACCTATCGTCGTTTGAATGCCATTGTAATTAAAAACGCACTCCATTCCTTAAATAAGAACTATCCATTAGTAAAAGAAGATAGCGAGTTTTTGACTATCTATCTCTATGCTATTGAGTCTTGGACCTGGTTTGAACTCTATCTCTTTTGCAATACCATGCCCTTCTTGAGCAATCAAGATTTGATATTTTTATCGACCGCTTTAATTGAGAAATCTAGGGAATTTAAAGAGTTGGTACATAATCGATTGTATATGAAAAGTGGATTTCTGAATATTATATCAGAACTCATGGAGCGTAAACTTTTCTCTTATATCCCAATTTTTGAAGCTGAGCTAGAGAGCATGCTTCGTCCATACGATGTTTTTGAAAAAGTATTGTGGCAGTTTTTAAAGAAAATGAAGATTTTCCTTCAAACCAAAGGAAGCAATCAAAAAGAGATTGAAAGATTTATCCAATCTCTGCAAGTATTAGAAAATCCACAATTGCTAGCCCTCTTCGAATTGCGTTTGAAGCAATACAAAGAACTTATTGAGTAGTCAACAATTGCAAATCTGAAATTTCTATAAGAAAAAATATCAAATATGCGATTTTCTAAAATAAGCTAATTTTCGTGTTATACTATCCTTGTAAAGCACTTCAAGCAGATCCTAAGTCGCAGAAGTGGTTTATAGATGGGAATTCGTACAGTATATGTTTAATTATGAGCATACTGTAAATGGCTGGACTAAAAGTGAAACTTGGCGTCCTAGATAAAATGAGGTAAACGATGGAAAAACAAAGTCAGTTACAAATGTTAATTCATTCCCTATACAATAATAAAGAAATTAGCTTGACGGAAGAATTTAGGAAGCAATTGCTGGAAACAGCAAAACAGTTCTCTAGTACTAATGAAGATTTGTTAGCTGTACGTCTTTCTTTTGCCGTCTCTAAAGAATTGTTGAGCTTTAAAGGTGAACCGCCGACAGAGTTGTTGGATTTAGCAAAATTTGTCCAAAAGAAAGAAGCTAAATACAAGCAGGGAATAGTGTGGTCTGGTATTTTTAAGATATGATTTATTATAAAATACGGCATGAACATCATATAATGGATGAATCTGAATATGAGCAAGGCTTGGAGTTCAATATTAAACCAAGTCTTGTTTTCTATACACTGGAACTTTAAAAGGAGTTGTGATGAAAGTATTTCTTCAAAATAGAAATTTTAGGCAATTAACCATCAACCAGTGGATTTCAACGGTTGGGGATACGATTTTTTATCTGGCCTTTTTGAATTATGTGGCAGATGCATCTTTTGCCCCTTTGGCGATTTTACTGATCACGATTTCAGAAACCCTTCCTCAAGTTCTGCAAATCTTTCTGGGAGTTTTGGCGGATTTTCAACATCATCGTGTCCTAAAATATACAATGATTAGTTTTGCAAAATTTTTGCTTTACTCTATCGTTTCTTTATCACTTTCAGGGCAGTCCTTTTCCTTGTTATTAGTAGCATTTATTTGTCTGATTAACCTCTTATCTGACACATTGAGTTATTTTTCAGGCGCCATGCTCACTCCGATTTTCATTAGAATTATTGGGCAAGACCATCTGGCAGAAGCTATTGGATTTAAACAGTCAACTGTTAGTTTAGTGAAAACAATCAGTAATATTCTAGGAGGAGTCTTACTAGGTATTCTATCTATCCAGTCTATTTCCTTACTGAATGCTCTGACCTTTTTAATCGCATTTTTAGGTATTCTTTTCATAAAAACAGACCTCTTGAAAGTAGAAAAAACGATTAGCTATCAAGAAGGACTCTCTGTAAAATCCTTTTGCCAGCATCTGCTCCAATCATCAAAATTGATATGGAATATGAATAAGGTGCTCTTGGTTTTGTTTATTATCTCTATTAGTCAAGCAGTGATAAATGTTACAGTTCCTGTTTCTACTCTGTTTTTGAGGAATCAGCCCTTTTTGAATTTACAAACAGGTCAATCTCTTGCCTTGTTATCCACTCTTGAATTGTCAGCCCTTATTGTCGGAAGCCTTGTGAGTGGCTATCTGAAGAATACAATCTCCATAAAACTAGCCCTATATGCCTCGCTTATTATCCAATTACTCCTTTTAGTTGGCTTTGTGGCAGTTCGTTTTGACTGGATTCTTATCTTTAGTGCCTTGGATGCCTTTTTCGCAGGTATCCTCTCTCCTCGATTACAGGAACTCATTTTTAAACAAATACCTGAGGAGTCAATGGGAGCAGTTCAATCCTCTATCGGTGCCATTACAGTTGTTTTACCTAGCTTATTTACAATAGCTTTGGTAACCATTGCTACTAGCTTTGGAACTCTGGCAGTTAGCTTTGTTTTATTGCTATTTCTTCTAGCTGCCTTTATCATACTCTTGAATATCCGTGAAAACATTTAGCGAAGAATGTGTATATTATATGTTTGAGACTGGATTCCAGTCTGTTTATGATGGCTACAATCAGCAGACTGTTAAATTTTTGAGAAAGTTGCTTGACATTTCAGACCAATCGGTTTATAATTCAAAAATGTAGAGATAAATACATGAGAAAAGAAGAAAAAACAAGACTACGAAGAGAGAAAATCATTACCGCTGCTTTGTTTGAATTTGCTACAAAAGGCTATCAAGGTTTTGTCATCAATGAACTTTGTAAAGTGGATGGTATTTCCAAAGGAGTTTTGTATCATAATTTTTCAGGGAAATCAGACCTCTATCTAACTTGTTTTCAGGAGAGTTTTGAGAAAGCTTTGGCAGTGTTTCTGGGGGTGGAAGGTCAAGTGCCCTCCTTAGCTGATTATATGGAAAGACGTCACCAATTTTATCAGCAATACCCAGAACATAGCCACATTTTCTTTGAGGCAATGATTGCGACACCAGAAGAATTGGAAGCAGACATTGCACCACAGAAAGCTATCTTTTTGGACTTGAATGAACAAGTTTGTCAAAAACTTATATCAGAAT